>NZ_JAMYSA010000177.1:0-8193 GCF_040321735.1 Mesorhizobium sp. M0293 | reverse complement strand
GACCCTGCCGACGCCGTGCTCATCAAAGAGTACAAAGCGGCTCTCATCAAAGAGTACAAGGGAGCGCCTGCGACCGGGCCGAATCGCCAAACCATTCACGACTATGGAGCTACTCTTAGACGTTTCAGTGAATACCTGGTTGAAAACAACAAGCCGGGGATTGCGGCTCGGCTTCACGAGGAGTCGCTGGATGAAGATGCCAAGCGCTATAAGGCCTCCAGTGGTGACCGGAGGATCATTGCACTAGCTCAACTCCGGAAGTTCCTGCCGTCCGCCGCACTCGGGCGCGAAATTGCCCTTGCTGCTCGTCCGGAAGACGCACTCGGCATGGAGGCTCGTGCCATTGGGGACGCCGCTGCGCAGCACAGCGGGCCGCAGAAGGCATTGGGTCGGCCAGAGAAGCTCCCTGGGGAAGCTAATGAAGACGCCGCTGTTCTGCCATCGTCTTTCGTACCAACTGGGCACCATCACCAAGCCTCGGATCCCGCAGAGTCCTTTCGTCCCCTGATCTGGCGCGACGGCGACCAGCGCGCGCCGGACGAGCGGATCGCTGCACAGGACAGGAGCAACCTGCTACCAAGCGAGGAGGTGCCACTGAGGCCACCGGAATTCGCTCCGCCCAGCTTGCGGGCGGGGAATTCCGCCTCGCCAGAGCTCTTTCCTGAGGGGATGTCCCCCGCGGTCGAAGGGTTTTTTGGTGTTTTCGGCGACCCCAGCGGGCGGGTGCTCGGCGCATTGCAATTGCTAGGCGACGAACATATCCACAGGGATTACCAGCTCCTGGAGCAGGAGTTGCAGGGGAACAATCCAGAACTCGCCGCCCGGACGCGGTTCGTGGATCCCCTCGTAGCCAATTATCATCTGCGCTTGGGCTCCGAGAGCGACAAGCTAAGCGCATTCCAGCGCATCGTCCATAATCAGAACGGTAACGACACAGCCGACTTCCTGTTCGTGCCAGTGAGCGATGGCGGTAAGACTCTTGCGGAGCGCGGCAAACATTGGTCGCTGCTGTTCGTTGATCGCAGCGACCGGGAACGGCCGGTTGCCTATCATTATGACTCCGTCAGCGGATGGCATGACAAGCTTGCAAAACACCTCGCAGAAAGGCTGGGCGCCAGCCTGGAGACCCGCGTGGACTTACCCCGCATCGCCCAGCAGAGCAACGAGTGGGATTGCGGAGTCTACGTGGTGGACGGCACGCGGGCGCTGGTTGGGCGATTGCAATCGCAGCCAGACCTGCCAGACCTGCCAGACCTGAACCTCAACAACCTCGTCGTCAATCGGCAGGCACTACAAACCCGACTCATGGGTGACGATACATCTGGAACGGCAAATTATCTCACGAACTTTGAACTCATGGACCGACAGGCGCGAGACGCGGTTAAGGAAAGCCCCGTTGGGACGTTTCACCAGCGGATCAAGCGGCTCGGCCAGTCAGCGCGAGCGTTGCACGACAGAGCCCTGGCTCCAGTCGCGCCGGACCAAGGCAACCCAGACTCGGTGTTCGTACGGGACGTTGTTCCCGGGGAAACACGCCATCATCATGCGCCGGATTCGTCAGTGGTTGATCTGAATCCCCCCGCACCGTTCGAGTTGCGTGACCATGCTCGTTCTATGCCGGCGGCGGTGCAGCCAGATCCTCCAGTAGTGGTCTCCGGTCGCGACAAGCGTCCTCTTTATTCCAACGATGCGACCGTTGTCGAAGGGCTGCGGTCAGCACTCTATGCCGGTAAGGTCGGGGAGCGCACGGTCACGGACCATGTAAATTCTCTTCTCGGCTTTGGTCGTTGGCTCTTTGATAATAACAAGCCGGGATTTGCTACTCGGCTTGACGATCCGTTGCTGGATCAGGATCTCAAGGAGTACCAGCGCGAGAGTGGCTCCTCGAACGTGGCTAGAGCACTGGGTCGTCTCAAAGAGTCGGCGGGCGGAGCGCCAATGGTGGGCCGCGCTGCCCTGAATCCCGACCCTGCCGACGCCGTGCTCATCAAAGAGTACAAAGCGGCTCTCATCAAAGAGTACAAGGGAGCGCCTGCGACCGGGCCGAATCCCAAAACCACTCAGGACTATGCGGCTACTCTTAGACGTTTCAGTCAATACCTGCATGAAAACAACAGGCCGGGGATTGCGGCTCGGCTTTACGAGGGGTCGCTGGATGAAGATGCCAGGCGTTATTTGGACTCCAGTGGTAACCGGTGGATCAGTGCACTAGCTCATCTCCGGAAGTTCCCGCCGTACGCCGCACTCGGGCGCGAAATTGCCCTTGCTGCTCGTCCGGAAGACGCAGTCGGCATGGAGGCTCGTGCCATTGGGGACGCCGCTGCGCAGCACAGCGGGCCGCAGAAGGCATTGGGTCGGCCAGAGAAGCCCCCTGGGAAAGCTAAGCAGCTGAGCGAGATCGGCAATTCAGGCGCTCGCGTGCTGATGCAGGCCCCCACCCATCAAGTGGGTGCATTGGCATGGGAGGCGCAGCCCATGATGCTGGGGGACGAGCACCTGGCACCGCATACCGGAGGCAGTGGGTCGATGCTGGGTGCCTCGGTGCTGCAGCCGGGTCACTCAACGGCGCGCGATTCGTCAGTGGTTGATCTGAATCCCCCCGCACCGTTCGAGTTGCGTGACCATGCTCGTTCTGTGCCGGCGGCGCCTGCCGGGCCAGCGTTCGCCAGGGCTGAGGAGACGCCCTCCGCGGTTGGCGAGGCCGCGGTGGCCGAAAGGTGGGCTCGGTTGCAAAAGCAAATGGACGAACCAGTGCATGATCCCGGCCCTCAAGTGGATACATCGCCATGGGAGGCGCAACTCATGGTGCAAGGGAGCGGACAAGAACACGCCGCGGCGCCCTACGCCGGAGGCAGTGGGTCGATGCTGGGGGCCTCGGTGCTGCAGCCGGATCACTCAACGGCGCGCCATCATCATGCGCCGGATTCGTCAGTGGTTGATCTGAATCCCCCCTCACCGTCCGAGTTGCGTGACCCTGCTCGTTCTGTGCCGCCGGCGCCTGCCGGGCCAGCGTTCGCCAGGGCTGAGGAGACGTCCTCCGCGGTTGGCGAGGCCGCGGTGGCCGAAAGGTGGGCTCGGTTGCAAAAGCAGAAGGTCGACGCTGATTTGTCGGGATATTTCGACTCGATTCCGCACGCGGACCTTCTACGATCGCCATGGGAGGCGCAACTCATGACGCAAGGGAGCGGACAAGAACACGCCGCGGCGCCCTACGCCGGAGGCAGTGGGTCGATGCTGGGTGCCTCGGTGCTGCAGCCGGGTCACTCAACGGCGCGCGATTCGTCAGTGGTTGATCTGAATCCCCCCGCACCGTTCGAGTTGCGTGACCATGCTCGTTCTGTGCCGGCGGCGCCTGCCGGGCCAGCGTTCGCCAGGGCTGAGGAGACGCCCTCCGCGGTTGGCGAGGCCGCGGTGGCCGAAAGGTGGGCTCGGTTGCAAAAGCAAATGGACGAACCAGTGCATGATCCCGGCCCTCAAGTGGATACATCGCCATGGGAGGCGCAACTCATGGTGCAAGGGAGCGGACAAGAACACGCCGCGGCGCCCTACGCCGGAGACAGTGGGTCGAGGCTAGGTGCCTCGGTGCTGCAGCCGGGTCACTCAACGGCGCGCCATCATGATGCGCCGGATTCGTCAGTGGTTGATCTGAATCCCCCCGCACCGTCCGAGTTGCGTGACCCTGCTCGTTCTGTGCCGCCGGCGGTGCAGCCAGATCCTCCAATAGGGGTCTCCGGTCGCGACAAGGGTCCTCTCTATTCCAACGATGCGACCATTGTCGAAGGGCTGAGGTCAGCATTGGAGAGCACGGTCAAGCGCCATGTAAATTCTCTTCTCGGCTTTGGTCGTTGGCTCTTTGATAATAACAGGCCGGGATTTGCTGCTCGGCTTCACGAGGAGTCGCTGGATCCGGATCTCAAGGAGTACGAGAGCAAGAGTGGCTCCTCGGACGTGGCTAGAGCAGTGGGTCATCTCAAGACGTGGGCGGGCGGAGCGCCAGTGCTGGACCGCGCCGCTGTCCTGAATAATCCCGACCCTGCCGACGCCGCGCTCATCAGAGATTACACAGCGGCTCCCATCAAAGAGTACAAGGCAGCGCCGACCGGGCCGAATCCCGCTACCATTCAGACCTATGGATCTGCTCCTAGACGTTTCAGTGAATACCTGGTTGAAAACAAAAAGCCGGGGATTGCGGCTCGGCTTCACGAGGGGTCGCTGGATGAAGATGCCAAGCGCTATAACAACTCCGGTGGGATCAGTGCACTAGCTCATCTCCGGAAGTCCGAACTCGGGCGCGAGCTCCCTGGGAAAGCTAATGAAGACGACGCTGTTCTGCCATTGCCTTTCGTGCCAACTGGGCCCCATCACCAAGCCTCGGATCCCGCAGGGTCCTTTCGTCCCCTGATCTGGCGCGACGGCGACCAGCGCGCGCCGGACGAGCGGATCGCAGCACAGGACAGGAGCAACCAGCTACCAAGCGAGGAGGTCCTCATCAACCGTGAGCATGATACAGCGGAGTTGAGACCAGCGAAGAGGCAAAGGACCCCGAACAGTCGTCTGCAGGACGTTGCCACTGAGCCGCAGCTGAGCGAGATCGGCAATTCAGGCGCTCGCGTGCTGATGCAGGCCCCCACCCATCAAGTGGGTGCATTGCCATGGGAAGCGCAGCCCATGATGCAAGGGAGCGGACAAGAACACGCCGCGGCGCCGTACGCCGGAGGCAGTGGGTCGATGCTGGGTGCCTCGGTGCTGCAGCCGGGTCACTCAACGGCGCGCCATCATCATGCGCCGGATTCGTCAGTGGTTGATCTGAATCCCCCCGCACCGTCCGAGTTGCGTGACCATGCTCGTTCTGTGCCGGCGGCGGTGCAGCCAGATCCTCCAATAGGGGTCTCCGGTCGCGACAAGGGTCCCCTCTATTCCAACGATGCGACCGTTGTCGAAGGGCTGAGGTCAGCTTACGCGGGTAAGGTCAAGGAGAGCACGGTCAAGCGCCATGTAAATTCTCTTCTCGGCTTTGGTCGTTGGCTCTTTGACAATAACAGGCCGGGATTTGCTGCTCGGCTTGACGAATCGTCGCTGGATCAGGATCGCAAGGAGTACGAGAGCAGGGGTGGCTCCTCGGAGTACGAGAGCAGGGGTGGCCCCTCGATCGTGGCTAGAGCACTGGGTCGTCTCAAGACGTTGGCGGGCGGAGCGCCAGTGGTCGACCGCCCTGTCCGGAATCCCTACCCTGCCGACGCCGCGCTCATCAGAGATTACACAGCGGCTCTCATCAAAGAGTACAAAGAAGCGCCTGCGACCGGGCCGAATCGCGGTACCATTCAGGTCTATGGATCTACTCTTATACGTTTCAGTGAATACCTGCATGAAAACAAAAAGCCGGGGATTGCGGATCGGCTTCACGAGGGGTCGCTGGATGAAGATGCCAAGCGCTATGTGAACTCCGGTGGTAACCGGAGGATCAGTGCACTAGCTCATCTCCGGAAGTTCGCACCCGGGCGCGAAATTGCCCTTGCTGCTCGTCCGGAAGACGCACTCGGCATGGAGGCTCGTGCCATTGGGGACGCCGCTGCGCAGCGCAGCGGGCCGCAGGAGGCATTGGGTCGGCCAGAGAGGCCCCCTGGGAAAGCTAAAGACGGGCGGGTGCTCGGCGCATTGGAATGGCTAGGCGACGAACATATCCAGAGGGATTACCAACTCCTGGAGCAGGAGTTGCAGGGGAACAATCCAGATCTCGCCGCCCGGACGCGGTTCGTGGATCCCCTCGTAGCCAATTATCATCTGCGCTTGGGCTCCAAGAGCGTCATGCTAAGCGCATTCCAGCGCATCGTCCATAAGAACGGCAACGACACAGCCGACTTCCTGTTCGTGCCAGTGAGCGATGCCGGTAAGACTCGTGAGGAGCGCGGCAAACATTGGTCGCTGCTGTTCGTTGATCGCAGCGACCGGGAACGGCCGGTTGCCTATCATTATGACTCCTACAACGGATGGCATGACCCGCTTGCAAAAGAGCTCGCAGAAAATCTGGGCGCCAGCCTGGAGACCCGCGTGGGCGTATCCCGCATCGCCCAGCAGAGCAACGTGGTGGATTGCGGAGTCTACGTGGTGGACGGCACGCGGGCGCTGGTTGGGCGATTGCAATCGCAGCCAGATGACCTGAACCTCAACAACCTCGTCGTCAATCGGCAGGCACTACAAACCCGCCTCAGGGGTGACGATACATTCGGAACGGCAAATAATCTCACGAACTTTGAACTCATGGACCGACAGGCCCGAGACGCGGTTAAGGAAAGCCCCGTTGGGACGTTTCACCAGCAGATCAAGCGGCTCGGCCAGTCAGCGCCAGACGTTGCTCCCGGGGACCCATTTAAATTTCAAAGTCTTGAGAGCAAGGGGGACGCCGCTGCGCAGCACAGCGGGCCGCAGGAGGAATACAGTTGGCCAGAGTATCTCCCCCCTGGGAAAGCTAATGAAGACGACGCTGTTCTGCCATTGCCTTTCGTGCCAACTGGGCCCCATCACCAAGCCTCGGATCCCGCAGGGTCCTTTCGTCCCCTGATCTGGCGCGACGGCGACCAGCGCGCGCCGGACGAGCGGATCGCAGCACAGGACAGGAGCAACCAGCTACCAAGCGAGGAGGTCCTCATCAACCGTGAGCATGATACAGCGGAGTTGAGACCAGCGAAGAGGCAAAGGACCCCGAACAGTCGTCTGCAGGACGTTGCCACTGAGCCGCAGCTGAGCGAGATCGGCAATTCAGGCGCTCGCGTGCTGATGCAGGCCCCCACCCATCAAGTGGGTGCATTGCCATGGGAAGCGCAGCCCATGATGCAAGGGAGCGGACAAGAACACGCCGCGGCGCCGTACGCCGGAGGCAGTGGGTCGATGCTGGGTGCCTCGGTGCTGCAGCCGGGTCACTCAACGGCGCGCCATCATCATGCGCCGGATTCGTCAGTGGTTGATCTGAATCCCCCCGCACCGTCCGAGTTGCGTGACCATGCTCGTTCTGTGCCGGCGGCGGTGCAGCCAGATCGCCCAAAAGTGGTCTCCGGTCCCGACAAGGGTCCTCTTTATTCCAACGATGCGACCCTTGTCGAAGGGCTGAGGTCAGCACTCTATGCCGGTAAGGTCGGGGAGATCACGGTCAAGCGCCATGTAGATATTCTTTTCGGCTTTGGTCATTGGCTCGTTGAAAATAACAAGCCGGGGATTGCGGATCGGCTTCACGAGGAGTCGCTGGATCGGGATCGCAAGGAGTACGAGATCTGGGGTGGCGGCCCCTCGGCCGTGGCTGGGTCACTGGGTCGTCTCAAGACGTGGGCGGGCGGAGCGCCAGTGGTGGGCCGCCCGGCCCTGAATCCCCACCCTGCCGACGCCGTGCTCATCAGAGAGTACACAGCGGCTCTCATCAAAGCGTACGAGGCAGCGCCGACCGGGCCGAAACCCCGTACCGTTGAGGTCTATGGGTCTGCTCTTAGACGTTTCAGTCAATGCCTGGTTGAAAACAAAAAGCCGGGGATTGCGGATCGGCTTCACGAGCGGTCGCTGGATGAAGATGCCAAGCGCTATATGAAAACCGCTGAAATCAGTGCACTAACTCATGTCCGGAAGTTCGCACTCGGGCGCGAAATTGCCCTTGCTGCTCGTCCGGAAGACGCAGTCGGCATGGAGGCTCGTGCCATTGGGGACGCCGCTGCGCAGACCGCGGCACAAGCTCATGGCCACGCAGGAGAGCAGGGACCCATCTCTCGAGCTCAACAAGTCGCGCCAGCGCCGTTTGAACGGCACTTGGGCAAGAAGCGCGAGGCCCAGGACGGACTGACGAGTACACTTGACAGGAGCAACCTCGTGAACAGCGGGGGCGTCATCATAAACAATGAACATTCCACAGCGCTGTTGAGACCGGCGAAGAGGCAGAGGACTGATAATCCGCAAAGCCGCGCCATGGGGCGGCAACTGAGCGAAGCAACCACGACGTCCATCAGCCAAGCCTCCGATCAAGCCCGAGCGGACCTAGTGGCTTCCTTCAGAAGCAGGGAGCGCTCCGACGCGGGGCGTTGAGCTCCATGGCTGGGGTCAAGCAGAACAGCTCTCTTGACGACAGAGGCGCTGATGCGATCTCCGGACCGGTAGCTCTCGCCGTAATTGATCAGGCTGGTACTGTTGGAAGGCTTGATCAGCCTCGTCACCCCA
>NZ_JAMYSA010000176.1:0-8281 GCF_040321735.1 Mesorhizobium sp. M0293 | reverse complement strand
GCCTCGCAGACGCCTTATTCAGGTCTCGCCTGGGGAGCGCTCGCCGAGGAAGTTGGTTTCCCCAAGGGTGTCATCAACATCCTGACCGGTTCGGCCAGCGAGATCGGCGACGAGATCTGCGCAAATCCGCTGGTGTCGAAGATCACCTTCACCGGCTCGACGGAGGTCGGCAAGCTTCTCATTCAGAAGTCGTCCGTCACCGTCAAGAAGGTGTCGATGGAGCTCGGCGGCAACGCGCCGTTCATCGTCTTCGACGACGCCGATCTCGAACGCGCCGTCGCCGGTGCGATCACCGCCAAGTATCGAAACTCCGGCCAGACCTGCGTCTGCACCAACCGTTTCCTGGTTCAGGCCGGTGTCTATGACAAGTTCGTCGAGAAGCTCGCCGCCGCCAGCAACGGGCTGAAGGTCGGTTCCGGCCTCGAGGACGGCGTGCAGCAGGGACCGCTGATCGACGAGAAGGCGGTCGAGAAGGTCGCTGATTGCCGATGCGACGTCCAAGGGTGGCAAGGTTGTCGCCGGCGGCAAACGCCATGCGCTCGGCGGCTCGTTCTTCCAGCCGACCGTCATTGCCAACGCGACACACAAGATGCGCTTCATGAAGGAAGAGATCTTTGGGCCGGTCGCACCGGTGTTCAAGTTCGAGACCGAAGAGGAAGCCGTCGCGCTTGCCAACGACACCGAATTCGGCCTCGCCTGCTATTTCTACACCGGCGATCTCGGCCGCGCCTTCCGCGTCATGGAAGGGCTGAAATACGGCATGGTCGGCGTCAATGAAGGCCTCATCACCACACCGGAGGCGCCGTTCGGCGGCGTCAAGGAATCCGGCCTCGGCAAGGAAGGCGGACATCAGGGCATCGAGGATTACCTCGATACCAAATATGTCTGCATCGGCGGCCTCGGCTCTAGTGCGCCGGCTTTTCCCGCGTCTCAGAACGCGGAATGACGAACCCGCGGGTGATCCGGTGAAAATCTTTACGATGCCGAGCAGAAGGGACTTAAGATCGTGAGCGCCCTATGATCTTACGTTTCCGGAAAAAGCTTAGCAAACAGCGCGCTCAGACTGGCCATTTCCGAGAAATCGCAGACCGAGCTTGCCATGCTCCCCTTACCAAAAGGTTTGCCACAGAGCCCCCTCGGCCCAGGTGATGGCAACACGTGACGAGTTTGCGCGGCAATCGAGGTGAGCTTTGCCAGGCCGAAACTGGCGCGTTCCAGCTGGTGCGAGTCCGGCCGGGGTAAGGGATAGCGCGCTCGGTAGCGACTGTTGCGGCGTGGGAGGTGACGACCGGCAAAGCGTACATAGCAATCATGTGGGTGGGGAAATGAGCCAAGATGTGTAAGATTGCAGGGGCCGAGACGTTCTCATCCGTCGAAGGCGACATGTGCGGAGGCGATAAGCGAGGAGCCGTCGCCCTGCCGGAGCCTAGCGCCATCAAGCATGAAAGGAACACGTCGGAACCTGGGATATAGCTTGCCTGGCCGGGCGGCGATAGCCTTGTCGGCGCGGGCGAGGAGCCGTAGCCGATGATGGACACAGGAGAAGTCTGGCGTGAATGGGGCGATGATTGTCAAGCTTTGCTCCCGAGTCAGTTCGTCAACCATCTTGCCTGACCGATTGGCGACCATCTCCTCGTCCCGACCTTATATTACCGTCGCCTGTCGCCGCGAGCGCGCAGTGACTGTCAAGGATGGAGGCCTGCAGACCCCATCGCGCGGGACTTGTCCTTGACGGTCACGAGCACGGCGGCAGGTTTGCCGTGGTCGGGGAGCCCTTTTGTTGGGCGGAAGCCGACGACAGTGTTCGAGGGGAACTCGCCATGAGCCGGGTGCGCAGAGATCGTCCGACGCTCTTGTATTTGCTGGATCCCAGCCGGCTCCGCCTCCGATTGCCTCGATAGCTCGGTAGCCTGAGCGCGTCGGCGGCATCATGCCACTATCATCGTACGAATTGCATGCTCCATCGTCCTGGGCGAGACCGGTTTGGCTAGCCAAAGGACGAAGGTCTGATTACCAGATGTGATCGGCATGGGGTCGTTTCCACCAACGACGATGATGGGCACCGTCATCAGGGTGGGACATACGGCTTCGGCCTGTCCTCGCCCTAGGAAAGTCGCTTCATCGAAAATTAGGAGGTCGGCTGCCTTCCCGCTCTCGATCCAGTCGCAAAGACTCTCGAAGGTCGCGAAGCCGACCGGCTTATAACCCAGCGCGGCGATCTTATCCTTGTAGATCTCCAACGCTGCTGGATCGGGGTCAACGACTGCAATGATTTCTCCGTTGCCAAGTGATCCATCGCATGGGCCGAAAGCGCTATCAGCTCTGACCTGCTCCTCAGCGCAGGCCGGTAAGTAGAGATCGAAGCGTGTACCTCGGCCAACAGCCGAGGTGACGTCAAGGCATCCTGCGAGCGCGCTCACATGGCGGTCCACTGCAGCAAGACCCAGTCCGGTCCCGCCGACGCGAGAGCGCGTGGTAAAAAAGGGCTCAAAGATATGCGGAAGCACCGAACTTGCGATTCCTTGGCCATCGTCGCTGATGGAGAGGAGAACGTAATCTCCCGGTTTCAAGGTGCCCTTAGCCACGGGCTTCGTTTGACAGACGTGAGCGCGAGAAACGCTAATCTCGACACGGCCCTGATTCAAGAGAGCCTCCGACGCGTTCTTGCATAGATTCATAAGGATCTGCTGTATCTCGGTCGGGCTGCCCTCGATCACCGTTTGCCACTCGTTGATCTTGAAGTTCAACTGAACATCCGCACGAAGTGTAACCCGCAGCAATGGCGCGAGATCCATTACACTCTCCGAGACGTCGAAAGGCATCGTCACGCGCTTCCGATTTCGGCTTAGTGACAAAATTTGATCAATAATCAGTTTGGCTCGGTTGCTGGCCAAGATAATTTGGCCGATGTGGCCCCGAATTCTCGAGGGGCGACGCACAAGACCTTTAGCCATCTCTGCGTAGCCGACTATTGCTCCTAGAACATTATTGAATTCATGTGTAACGCCGCTTGCGATTGTGCCGACAGCCGTCAGCCTTTCCGCATGCTCCCATCGACTCTCAAAAAGGTTACGTTCCGTGTGTACACGTTGCATTTCAAGATGGTTGCCTAAACGCACAGTAGCGCTCGCCAGAACCAGGAGGTCGTCTGTGGAGGGTGGTGAGCGATCTCCTTCAAAAACAAGGATACAAACCGCAGCCTGCTGATCGGAGGCCCGGCAACCAACAATTTGACAAACACCGGTAGTGCCTACGGCAGTCCGAACCACTTCCGACGCCGGAACGACGCGAAACACTGGCTGTTCCGGGTGTACAAGTGAGACGACTTCATGGATTAGCGTGGCGTTCCAGACGCGCATGCGCTTGTTCGCGACAAAGTACTCGGTATTCCTGCTGATACTCGGATCCACCAGAGCAAGCGCGCATTGATCCGCATCGAAAACGCATTGAATGAGTCTAAGCGCCGCTTCGGTGGAGAAGCGCCGCGAAGCCTTCGTTGCTTGACTGTCGATGAAACAAGCTTCGATCTCACTCATCGCCGCTTCAAGCTCTAACCGCCTTTCCAACCGGTTCGTCCGCACATGCAGCGTGGAGGCTCGAATGGTCGCAAACAAGCAGAGGCATATGGACACCAAGCCAAAGAAAAGCCGTGTACGCTGCGCTTGCGCGCTGGCGAAGCTGTAGGCTTTCAGATGTTCTCGCTCCAATTCGGCAGCCTTGGCGAACGTGTCGAAGGATGGGATCCGATTGACAGCGCGGTCCAACCTCAACATTGAGGACAGGATAGCGCGGCCCTCGCGGGCAACATCCTCCGTGACTTGGTCCTGGCTAGGAGGAAGTCGGCGGAGAGACTGATCGATTTGTAATGCGAGGCTGAATCCCGGTCTGGCCGAAAATTGAAGGATCAGATTGGAAAATTCAGGCCTGTTCGACACTCCCCCCCAAAGGCGATTAGCCGAGCGAGCAAAGCGTACGAGAGAGCTTTGCAGAAGCTCATTTTGCGCGGCCGAGTTCGAGATGGCAGCTTCTGTGTTTTCGAGGGACTTTTTGAGCTGTGCAACCAACCTGGAGTGCACCCCGGAGCTCTCATTGGGCGAAATCTCAACAAGGCGTTGGTAGTTTTGAAGGTTCCTTTTTAATGCTTGCCCGGTAGAAGCAACGGAACGGAAGTCCAATACCATGTCGGCGCGGGCGACGTCTCGCTGGAGCAATGCGTAGTTGATCTGAATCGTCCGCAGTTCGCTTAGGACCGCCTCGTTGATCTGGGGGTCTTGCCACTGTATCGCGACCAAGAGCGCAACCGAGGCCACTAGGGCCATTACAGAAGCTTTGTCGGTACTGAGCCATTTTTCCCAAACGAACGGCGTTTGAGCCGCGGTGCGTGCCTTGCGAAGGTCCGAGTTGAATTCTAGCTCCCCATCGCGTCGGTGTGCGGCCGGATGCTGCTGGAACAGGAAAGCCAAGTGTACCTCTCCCCTCAAACAGGCGGTGTAGACACCGTTGCACTCTGCCCCCATGGCCCGCTGACCTTCCATTGATTCGCGGGCGTTTCGACCTCGACGGCGAGGCGGCAGCACAAGGCGGGCAACTGATCGCAGTTTTCGGAACTGGTCTTCCGAGAGATCATCGAAGGGGCATACAAGCGCACGCCTGCAGCAGCCGAGGATGATACCGGCCGGTCAAACGCAACTGGCGAGGGCCGGATCTGCTGTTGGCTGGCAGCTAACACTGGCGGGGCGGCGGCCTCAACTACGGCGTGCCTAGAGCCGGCTGCTGCGAAAGCGTCCGACACGCTTCCCTTGGGGTCATCCCGTCCAGCGGGCATTCTTGGATCGCTGAAAAAAGACGAGGCGGCTTGATGATCCTGCCCTCGCTGAAGCACCTCGCGAAACCCCTTTTCCAGTCGCAGAAGCTCCTCTGGACCGGTAGGCGGCTCGTCAGCTCGACCATCGAACAGCGGCCGGAGCGCCTCGGACACGTGCTGCTCAAAGCCCACTCGCCGGGCCTGGACCGCTTGCCCGTCTTCCAAGCCGGCGTCCTGCACCTGCGACAAAGCTGTTACACGGGATGGATTACTATTTCGCGGGTTCATACTAGCCTCACATCAAACTGTATCGTCAAAGTCCTGCGCCAATTCACACAGCGGGTCATCGAGTTGAGATTCTGCGGAGAGCGCCTCCTCTGCTCCCGTCAAGGGCGCCGGCTCCGGGAGGGCGCCTGTCTGGCTTTCAAAGATGCGTTTCAGAATGCGATCCGAAAAATATCGCACCTTCCTCAATTTTAATGGTGGCAGACCTTTGATGAGAACAATCTCGTAGTCGTCATCGAGCAGCCGAACCTGTTCGGGACGCAATAGCGGTGCACCTTGATGTGAATTCTGAATGTTCCAATCGAACGTTCGCGCCTGGCTGTAGGAAATCGATTGGGCTTGAAATGTGAATCCACCGATAGCTTTGGAAATGTAGTTCGGAGTCTCGTCATCTACCTCGATGTTCCTAGAAGCGCGCCGGCAGCCCGGGCGGGGGGCTTGGGGTTAGACTGCCAGCGCACGCCACTCATAAAGAGCGGCCTCTTTTCGCGGTTCGGACACCCATAGTCAACCCGGCAACGTCTGGATGCCCGCTGTGCTTTTTGCAGAGCGGCGATGCCGGGCATATCGGCCGATCCTGTCTAGGATGGTGTGGCCACTCTCGTCGGCCGAGTTGATGCTCCAGCCAGTATCGCCTTGCCGACCAGCATGAGTTCGCCGTTAGCAATCCATTGTTGCGGGCGTTCCAGTCACGGCCTTCCATTCGGCGATGGCTTGCAAGCGATGAACATGTATGGCGAGAGCAGAACGTTTGGGGCGGGGGACGAAGAGGTTGCGGAGGGCTGACAAGGTCGAGACGAAGCGTTGCAGGCCTCCCGGCGATCGGACCCCTGCATCATCCGCTCCCGTTTTCGCGGCGGCACATGGGAATTCTCCGCTCTGTTGTTCAACCCCTTGTGCGACCGGTGCTCGACGTCCGGCATCATCTGTCGCTTTGCCGCTCCATACGAGCGAAGCTAGTCGGTGATCATGCGCTTCGGCGCGAGCCCCTGCTTCTTCCACAGCCGCGTCAGCAAGCGCAACCTCTCGCAGGGTGCGCTCTCAGAGTTCGTTCCTGCGCAGCGGCCTTGTTATCTCGATACTGGATAAGCGTCTACGAACCTACGCGCCGCATAACGAGCTTTGTTGCGCTGGTCGGTTGCGAAGGGTGGCTCTATGCATCGCAGTGGCGGACGCGAAATCCTCACCATCCTTCTGCATCGCGCTATTTGGCTTGCCGAACACCCAATTTCGCCGGCACGCTGCCGCTGAATACGATGATCATCTCGCATTCTTGCTATGGAGACTGTCGTCCTTCCTGGGCACGCGGCTGACGGCGACGAAAGCGGGTTTATTCATGCAACACCCCTTTTTGGCAGGCAAGCTGGTGGACTTCGGGATGTCGGGGGCGAATATAGCGAAGACTCCCGCCGCTCGCTGATGCATTCTGGACGCAACCGCATCGAGCCGATGTGTTCGAGACGCTTCGCGGCTGCAGTCGCCGAACGATGGCGTGGTTATGCGACCTGTTCGGCATGGCTACCCCCGTCCAGTCAGGCGTTCACGAAGGTGTTTGTCGAGAGTTCGTGGAGAAAGTCCGCCACTTATCGTTGGCGAGGGCTTTGCTCCGGAGTGGCGATCGGTGCGCTGATCGACAGGCAGGCTCTGGCCAAAATCGAATCCCATGCCGTCGCGAAAGGCCGCAGAATCGATGCGGGGGCAAACGCATCGCGCGAATGGCACGTCGAACTATCGGTCCGGTCTCCAGCGAGATGACCATCGCGCAAGAAAGAGACATTCGGGCGGCTGGCGCCTGTGATTGCTTCGACGATGCGGATAGGTCGTGCATGAGGCCAACGACACGATCTACGGCCTTCCCCCACATTTGTGCCTCAAACGGAAGCGTGTTTGGCGTGTCGCCGAGGCCTTGGAATATGGCATAGTGGTATGAACACGGGACGCATGTCGTCGGAAGCCGCGCCTTTCGGCCGAGTGAAGCAGTCCGGCATCGGGCGGGAGGGTTCCCGCCATTGCCTCGAGGACTACCTCGAAATGAAATACCTCTGCACGGGCGGCATCTGAAGCATGGGCTTGCAGGGCTCGCAGACCGGTAAACCAGCGAGCCATCTCCAAATATGTGAATTGTGGATTGCTCCTCGACGGGAGCTGAGGGGCGGCTCCGCAAGCCTTACGACGCTCTTTGCGAGCCGTAGCTGCCGAGCTGGCAAAAGGCCGGGCTACGTCGCGCCAGCGCAATCGGCGCGCAGAAAATTAGGCCTACCCGCTCCGGGACCGCGGACCTCGTCAGCTTCTCGTAAGTATGCCCGAGTAGGTTGCTCAGCTGATCTGTGGACGTGAGGCTAACGTGAACCGGCACAAATTTGACCTATCCAATGTAACAGGTTGGCGGCAGGTGCAGCCCCCGGCATCTCAAGAGCAAGCGGCACAGGCCGGGCAAGAGGGCTTTGAGCAGCGCTCGGGCGAGGCGCGCCAAGCCGCTGCCCAAATTCCCGCCCCCGGCGTTCCGGCTCTGCCAGACCCGTTCCATCCTCATCCGTCTCACGGAGACCTGAGCCTCATCGAAGGCGCGGCCCCATGGGAAGCGCAGCCCATGATGCAAGGGAGCGGACAAGAACACGCCGCGGCGCCGTACGCCGGAGGCAGTGGGTCGATGCTAGGTGCCTCGGTGCTGCAGCCGGGTCACTCAACGGCGCGCCATCATCATGCGCCGGATTCGTCAGTGGGTGATCTGAATCCTTCCGCACCGTTCGAGTTGCGTGACCATGCTCGTTCCCCCGTGCCGGCGGCGGTGCAGCCAGATCCTCCAGTAGTGGTCTCCGACGGTCGCGGCTGCAAGCGTCCTCTTTATTCCAACGATGCGACCGTTGTCGAAGGGCTGAGGTCACTCTACGCGGGTAAGGCCAAGGAGGAAACGGTCAAGCGCCATGTAAATTCTCTTTACGGCTTTGGTCGTTGGCTCTTTAAAAATAACAAGCCGGGATTTGCTGCTCGGCTTCACGAGGAGTCGCTGGATGAAGATCTCAAGGAGTACGAGAGCAGTGGTGGCTCCTCGACTGTGGCTGTGGCACTGCGTCGTCTCAGAGAGTCGGCGGGCGGAGTGCCAATGGTGGGCCGCGCTGTCCTGAATCCCGACCCTGCCGACGCCGTGCTCATCAAAGAGTACAAAGCGGCTCTCATCAAAGAGTACAAGGG
>NZ_JAMYSA010000175.1:0-8400 GCF_040321735.1 Mesorhizobium sp. M0293 | reverse complement strand
AGACGGCATTGAAGCGAACGTCGCTGATCTCCAATGCCAGCGACAAGGTCAAGGCGATCAGCGCGGCCTTGGAGGCCGAGTAGATGGCCAAACCCTCCTCGCCCATCAGCCCGGCCACCGATGACATCATCACCACCGATCCGCGCGCCGCGCGCAGGCCTGGCAGCGCCGCGCTGGTGAAGACGAACGACGAGCGCGCATTCACCCTCATGATCTCGTCCCAATCGCTCAGGGTGGCGGTCTCAAAAGCCCCTCGCCCCGTCATGCCGGCGTTGTTGACCAATCCGGCGATCTTTCCGTTACCGAGCATCATCGCGGTATTGATGACCGTTCGGCATTGGGCTTCGTCGCGCACATCACAGGCGATGAAATGTGCATTGGCGAGGCTGGATACGATTTCTCGTGCGGCAGCCTCGTCGCGACCCGTGAAGACGACGGCCGCGTTCTCCTGCTCGGCAAGGCGCCGGACACAGGCGGCGCCGATGCCATGCGTGCCGCCGGTTACGACATAGACACTCTCTTTTTCTCTCATGGTTCAGCCTTATGAATGATTGGCCCAACGAGCCAGGTTGCGCTGTCACGCTTCCAGCAAGGCTCGCGCAATTCGGTTGTGGGGTGGCTCACTGCGCGCGTCGATCGTGTTCACGGGCGTGGCGCCGCCGGTGGTCGGATAAAGGCATGTCGGAGCACGCAGCCTGCGCCGCGTTCAGTCAGTGTAAGTCGCGCTGAAAACCAAGCTCCAGCACGCCCGAAGCGTCATGGCCTCGACGAACCGCGGCGGTCCGGCGCTGACAAGACACAGTCTTTGATGATGTTGAAACCCGGGCATCCAGTGGCGTTGCGATCGTAAGCTTCGAAGACACCCATTGTCAGGTGGAGCCACAGAAAAATTCTTATCGTGGAACTGCGGCATTCGGCTGTGCGAAAATATCACTGTTAACCCTCGACGCCCCCCGGCGATGCTGCTCATCATTCGACGGCCCACAAATAGACTTCCAAGCTAGGTAGTGAGGGTCACGAGACGCGCACTCCGCAGACACGAACAAACGCTGTGACGCG
Source organism: Mesorhizobium sp. M0293 (assembly GCF_040321735.1). Lineage (NCBI taxonomy): Bacteria > Pseudomonadati > Pseudomonadota > Alphaproteobacteria > Hyphomicrobiales > Phyllobacteriaceae > Mesorhizobium > Mesorhizobium sp. M0293. The sequence continues at coordinate 7,341 of NZ_JAMYSA010000175.1, read as the reverse complement.
TCCCCTGCCCAAAGTCTGTGTTAACTTATAACTTATAAGGCGACTGTCAAGAATAGCGGCTGTGGTGTTCTGGCGTTGAGGGACCGGTTAGGCTGCGGCTGATGGAAAGACATGGCTGCATGGCGATGGCAGTGCGGTTCCGGACTGCCATTATGCGACTTTCGAGGCACAAATCATGAACATGGGACGACGGATATTTGGTTCGAACTCGCGAGCCCGTTCGAGGGGACCGGCCCAAAGTGCTACCTAGACTACTCTGAACTCGCGGCAGCGTTTGCCGCTGACTGATCAAATGCCAGCCGCAATCGCTCCATTTCCGGGCGACTGTGTTCGCGGGCGGCAAAGGATCCCACGGCAAGCGCCGGGCTGAGGCATGGATTTTCGCAATGTTGCCATGCTCGTCTGGGCGGCGCCACCCACAAGAAGCTTGATCCTATGAATCGGAATATGCAATTGCACGCGCCGGTGCGGCGATGCATCGAACGTTTTGATCCGGCTGGGACGCCGTGTACGAAATGCCGCCTTCGGCCTCATCGCGGTCATCGACGGTAAATGGCTCGATCGATCCGCCGGCCGACAGGTGGAGAGGGATAAGGAAGGACTAGCAACCGACGCGCACGGATTTGGGGATTCAGCCGTATGAGGTAGCGAAGCACGGTCAGAATATCCGCCGTTGTGCCGTTCCAACGCAGCACCCGAAGTTGGTTGACCGGCTTGTAGATACCGGCGCCCCCGGCGATGGCGTCGAGGGCGACTAGTACGAGGGCGAAATAGCCATAGGAAAAGGTATTGTCATTTGTCCACCGATCGAATGATACCGCGAAGAGGCGTGGCGCGGCACGCCATTTCCGAAGGATCTCCACCATTTCGGGATCTTCCTCGAGCTGGTCTCGAATATCGTCGAGAAAACGCCGCTTCGTGCGCGCCTTGAATTCGCTATGCAGATCGGCGAATGCAACATCGAAGCGCGATTTCCTCGCCATAGGCCCCCTGCGTCATTGAATGTTTGATCGACTAGCGTTGGACTAGAGTTGTTGTTTTCGGATTGCTCCATTGAACCGCCGTCGAGGACAGCGAAGAAGTGTTTGTCGTCAGCGTCAAGATCTCGAAGCTTGACGAATAGCTCTGAGGCGCCAGGATAGCCCTGAAGCCGCATAAGCCCCCGAACTTCGCGGTTCCAGAGCGCCTGGATCGCGGAGCTGTCTCCTACGGCGGTTTATTCCAGAGCTTGACGTAGTATAGGTCTCCAGCATCTTCGGCCTGCCACAGATCAGGAACTCCTCTCTTGGCGTCCCCACCTACGATCCGACGGATCAGTCGATACCGCCCCACCCTCTATTCAGCCATCCGATCCCCACCCAGAAATGTTACTCGCAAGACGTTGGGCATCGGTTTGAAACAATGCGCACAGGATTTGTTTCATCTATTTCTTCGCAATACTAGCTTGAGTTGTTCGGTCCTTCTGCGCCGCGGTCAGTCGGCCCGAACCGGCCCAACCCTCCACTTTGGTACCGACACCGACGATAGCAATTAAACGGCCGCGGTTCCGCTAGTGCGGGGCGAGTCCGACCTGCACCGGCCGGCCAAACGTCAAGACCATTCCTGGTCAAGCTCTCGAGTGGGGACGAGGCCACCATCGGCTTCCCGGGTCGGTATGCTCGTAGCGTATATCCTGCTAGACCTGATCATCAGCATCGTACGTGCGTTCCGAGACCCCGCACTCAAGGCACACGTCGCCACCATGGTTCTCGCTGTAGGTCCAGCCACCCGCCCACCCGCAGTTGGGACAGAATTCATAGCAGTCGAGCTCGCCCCATAGCCATGGACTAGCATATTCCGGAACCGCGTCCCTATCATAGGAAATGATCTCAAAGGCATCTTGTCCGACAGAGATGTAAGCCCTCGATGAAAAGAGCTTCAGGGCAGAAATAACGTCGTCTGCCGACAGGAAAAACCATTCTCCCGAATCTGCCTTGTGGTCGAATATGAGGTGCAACCGCCGTTCGACCACGCGGTCTTCGGAAATCGATCCGGTCCGAATTTCTCCCATCAACGCAACTCTACGCCGATTGCCAGTCTGCAGGTTGGCTATGCGGCGATCGACCGCCTGCGAGCGTCCGACCTTCACATAAAGACGGCCGGCAAGGCTGTTGTCCAATTCAGTGATAAAATAGACGGTCATTGTAGCATTCAGGATATTCAGCTACGCGCTTCAACCCCGCTGCACTCCCAAAAGAAAAATTGCTAGCGAGGAACGGCAGCAGCGCGGTCACCTACTCTCTCCAGCCAAGTGCACGGAGCCACGCATCGACCTGACCAAATGCATCCTGCTGCCATTGTTCGGCGGTGCGTTCCCCGAGAATTTGGGTGTCCTGCACGAACTGGCGGACGCTAGTGGGGCCAAAACTATCAACCGCCTCGAACTTGCCGGCAATAAACCCGAAGCCCTCTTTGCCTTCCTTGTGAGCGAGAACCGGCTCGCAATCCGCGGCAAGTGCATCGGGGCCACCTGGATAGTTTCGAACGCAGTAATAGATGTCGTATGCATCCTTCCTCTTCAGGCGGTTCTCGATTGCGTAGCCCTTCATTGCGAGGAGGGCGGGGATCGATGCGACGGCGATGTTGACGTGGTTCGCGCCTCCATCCGGCATCTCGCCCGAAATCGCAACGAGGTTGTAAAAGCGTAAGGCCAATTCGGCACCCGATGCCCGCTGCACGGCAAAATGCTCGATCAGCGGCGGTTTGTTCTTTGTGAAGACGGCGTCGAAAGGACGCAAGAAGTCGACAACCACATCGATCGGACCTCCACCATCATCGACAGGCACTGTCCGAACAAGCTGGAACAGACGGTGATCGTCACGCTGCTCATACCCATTCCCCATAAGTGCCTCGACAAGTCGGGCGTATTCGCCATCTCCAAGTGCCTCGGTATCGAGGCCCAGATCGACGTCGAGAGTTCCGACATGCGGCATTTCTTCGTTTTCTAGGAGGAGCCAAGGCACCGCGCCGCCAATCACGGCGAACTTGCCTTTGAAACTGCCGAGTATCTGACCAATTTCCAGTAGAACCGATTTCACGGCCGCGGTGGTGCGGTCATCGTAGTCGGCGGCCGATTGCGGATCGGGCGGTACTACTGGAGCCATTGCAATTTCTCCTGCCGCAAATGGTCAGCGGCTTCCTGTCCCCTCTCCCCGGATATCACCAAATCAAGGTAAGTTTGAACAGGACTTGTGCAAACGACGCCGGGCGCCGGCTCGATTGTATCAAGCAGTGGCCCTTCATCCTTCAGGATCGTGATCACAACGTTTTCACCCTTCGCCGCCGACGACAGCTTGAGGGCATGCCGCAGACGGTCGAGACCTCCGCTATCTGCGTAGAAGAACTGGCTGCCTACCCGAGCATATGGCGCAATCCATTGCGCTGCCGAGAACGATGCGAGGATCGCTCGGTCAATTCGATTCGACGCACCAAGCACATCGCGAACGACCTGGTCGAACGCTTTGCCGTGCAAGGTAGTGTAGAAGGTTTGGCGATCACCCGCTGGCGGCTCATAAGAGTTCCGCCAAGCGTCCAGAACCGCTGCCGGCCGAAAAAGCGACATGCCATCGTCGCCGATTTTCGCCCACTCCCGATCCACAAGCGCAGCGCGGACATTGCTGACGTGGCCGAGACTGACACCGGCTGCTTCCGCAAGCTCGGTGACGCGCCAGGGATGGTGTGGATCGCGCAACATCACTCTCAGAACCTGCGCGGACTTCGGTTTGAAGATCGACTTCAACTCGCGGCGTTCGATTGCGGGTCGGGTCGGAACCTTACGCTCAATAAATATGCCGTCGAAAGCGAGCCGGCAATTTCCCTCGAAATCGAGGAAGCCCACATTTTCTTCCTGGCAAAGAGCCTGTGCTTCTGGAGAAAGAAAGGGCGCAATGAACACAGGAATTGCGCCTTTTCCTATGTGGTTTACCGCCCTTCGCACCTGGAGTAGGCCCGAGTGAACGTGGCGCGGCTGTCCGCTCGACTTGACCTCACAGACGAGAATATGTGTGCGCCCGAAGGCGCTGATATACGCAAGAATATCGATTTCGCGATCGAAAGCGTCGGCTTCAACCTCTACATTCTCGATGGAAACGGGCGGAATATCGTTTAAGACGGCCCGCAGAGCGTCCGCAGCTTGATGCTCAATGCTTTTCAATGAGTCGCCTGATTTCAGCATCCGCTGAAAATGGCTGACCTACTGAAATATGTCAATCGCAATTTCACAAAATGTGGCGGTTTCAGCGGATGTTGAAATTCGACCAAGAGTGAAAATCTTGAGTTAGCTTCGCCCGTGCCCCAATCAATCCATCTTATGTCGATGGCCGCGACCTGAGTATCGAAAGGCGTCAACTAAAGGCGCCTTCACCAAAATCATCGATAGCGCGCCAGACGCCTGCGAACCTCGGGTGTCAAACGGCTTCCAAAACTGACCCTCGATTGGTGTGCGCCCTTTCGGGTGGACACTGATCAGGCCGCTGATTTGCCAGTGTGTCGGATGTTTTGATCCTCGAATTGCTGCGGGCTGAGATATCCCAGCGCCGAATGGAGCCTGCGTTTGTTGTAGACCTCGTCGATGAAGTGGGGAAGTTGCGCTGTAACGTCCTCGAAGGTTTCGAGCGCCATCGGGTAGACCGCCTCGACCTTGAGGGTTTTCATAAAGCTCTCCGCCTTGGCATTGTCATAAGGGTTGCCTCTGCGGCCCATCGAGCCCGCCAGACCATGGCCGGCCAGAAGTTGCCGGTAGGCCTCGGCGGCATACTGGGAGCCACGATCGGAGTGATGAATGCAGCCGGGCGGCGGCGTTCGGCGCTCGACTGCGGCGCACAAGGCAGCCATTGTCAGGCGGGCATCGATCGATCGGCCGATGGCGTAGCCGACGATCATGCGTGACCATGCGTCGAGGACGATGGCGACATAAACGAAGCGAGCCGGCAGCGCGACATAGGTGATGTCGGCGACCCAAAGCTGGTTCGACCCCATCGGCACGACGTCCTTGGCCAGGTTGGGGAAAATCGGGCTGTCATGATCGCTGTCGGTGGTGGCGACGTATCGGTGCCTCATCCTGGGCTGCAGGTCATGCTCGACCATCAGGCGGCGGATCTTCTTGTGGTTCACGACCACGCCTTGCTGACGCAGCGCCGCACCCACACGGCGATAGCCGTAGAACTCGAACTCGTCGCAGATCGAGACCATCGCCTCGACGATGGCGGTGTCGTCGGCCGGCCGTTCGGGACGGTCATAGAAGCTCGAACGTGCCATGCCCATCAGCCGGCATCCTTCGGCGACACTGAGGCCACGGGGCCGGTGATGACGGATGTAATCCCGCTTCTCGGCCGCGGAGCGCTTTTCAGAGCCCCCTTTAGAAACTCCAGTTCCAGAGCCTGTTTGCCGACAAGTCGCTCAAGCGCGGCAATCCGCGCCTCGTATTCCGTGATCAGAGCCGCTGAGGCCACATCCTCATCCAAACCGCCAGCTTCATACTTGCCAACCCAGATCCGGATCAGGGTGCGGGTGATGTCGTGCCGTTGCGCCAAGCTGTGAAACGTATCGCCCGACAGATATTCCTGAACAACCTGACGCTTGAACGTGATGCTGTAGCTGCGGTGTCTTGCCATGGTTCTCTCTCCGAAAACCCGACAGCACTGGTAAATCCTTCAAACCCAATCTGTCCACCCGCAGGGGCGCACTCCACGATCGGCGTCCAATTTTCACTCAATCCGACCGTGCGTGGCTTTCCCTGATACACCCCTCTCTCCCTTCAAGTTTCGGCGAACAGCTATGTCCTGCGTTGATTTCGGATGGTGAGCGAACTTGCGACCTCAAAGCGATCGGGTTTGAACCCATTGGCAGCAACGGGGCTGGACCAGCGCTGGAGCCGCTTTTGATCATTAAGAATGGAAAGAGCGCTTTATCCCAATTAGGCAACGTATAAATGCATTCCTCAGACGATATTTAATCAGAAGTTGCTTTTATGTCACTTTTATGGACTAACAGTTGGACAACTACGCATTTCTACTCGGACAAACTGTACATAACGGCGGCCAAACACGCTTCGCGCACGTTAATGCTTGGATTGTGCACAGGCTCAATCGCTGATCCGAGCACGAACTCAATCGTGTGATTACACCGCGGAAAACGCTCGAAGCGCAGATCAGCGACCGCCGCCCCCGCTCACTTTTCTCCTGGGCGCTGACGGAAGCGTGGCTTTTATGAGCGTTCGATTATAATCCGAGTGACTATAAGGGGAAGTCAATCCCCCGCGTCGCATTTTCGCCGAGTTCTGCCGTGTCATTGAAAGGCAGCACCGCGAATGACAAAGCTTTGCCCGGTCTTTTGCGGTGAATAGCAGCTCTATCTCTGCCAATAATACGTGGGGTCGAGCCACGTAGCCGGCGCCCGCTATCTTCGAGGATTCCCGCCCCCGTGCAGGGTTACTTGAGGCCCCGGTCACTCCACAATGGCAGAGCCTCTCGGACCGCCGAGCGCGGCTTACTTGTGCTGCCCCAGGGTCAGGTGCCGCGAACGTCGCTTCTGAAACATGCCGGGTGTAGACCGAAGGTCTAAGCCTTTCATAGAGCAGCCGAGTTGACAGGCGGAATGGCCTGTTACACGCTGGTTAAATCGATTAGGATGTTTCGCAGGGAAAACTCTGCCCAACCCAGGCAACCATGGACGATCGCCCAAAAGCAACACGCAACGGTAGGGCCGCCGCCAAGGCCAAAGAAGTCGAAGCGGAGCTGATTGCCGTTGTCGTGTCCGTCAATGACGGTGAACCAGCGGTCCTCACCATCGGGCAGGGGGATTGCCTGCCCTCGGGGCCGTTCGCGCTGGAGCATCGATCGCTGCAGTCAGGTCTTAGGGCGTGGGTCGAGCAGCAGACTGGTCATCCCCTCGGCTATATTGAGCAGCTCTATACGTTCGCTGATCGCGACCGCGCCGACGGGCGCCAGCAGCGCGTCATTTCCATCAGCTATCTCGCTTTGACCCGGAAGGAACATGCCACCGGCGCATCGGCCTGCGCCTGGCGGAGCTGGTACGATTATTTTCCGTGGGAGGACCACCGCCTCGGAACACCGAAACTGATTGCGGATGTTCTGAAGCCGCGTCTGCTTGCCTGGGCGGCTGCAGTTGAGGAGGCTGCGATTGCCCGTGAACGACGGCGGCGGGCTGCCATTGCTTTCGCGTTCGAGGACCGACCCTGGAATGAAGAGTTGGCGCTCCAGCGCTATGAGCTGCTTTACGAGGCGGGTCTGGTGGCAGAGGCCACCCGCGACGAACGGTCGATCGCATCCGACTCAACAGCCG
>NZ_JAMYSA010000174.1:0-8432 GCF_040321735.1 Mesorhizobium sp. M0293 | reverse complement strand
ATTCTTTTTTAAAATCCTACCAAACTCCTGCAGGCATTATTCTGTTTTAGGAGCAACAGTCCACCCGCTCCAGCTTTTCGTTTTGACGCAACTCCCAAGGGAAAGCTCTACGCGCTTTTCCCGGGAAAACCGCTTCGCACTTTTCCTGGAATTGCTCTAGATCAGAGTGATGTCCAAGCGAATCGCCGGTCCCGAGATCGAACGCCTGATCCAGCTCCTGGCCAAGGTGCCGGGGTTGGGTCCCCGTTCGGCCAGGCGCGCCGCCCTTCATCTGATCAAGAAAAAGGAGCAGCTGCTGTCGCCGCTCGCCGCCGCCATGGCCGAAGCGGCCGACAAGGTGCGCATCTGCTCGACCTGCGGCAATGTCGATACATCGGACCCTTGCATGATCTGCACCGATCCGCGCCGCGACGCCGGCACCATCATCGTCGTCGAGGACGTCTCCGACCTGTGGGCGCTGGAGCGCGCGGCGGCGATGAATGTGCGCTATCACGTGCTCGGCGGCACGCTGTCGCCGCTCGACGGCATCGGCCCCGACCAGCTCAACATCCGCTCCCTGGTCGACCGCGTCGCCGGTGGCGAGGTCAAGGAGATCATCCTCGCGGTCAACGCGACAGTAGAGGGCCAGACCACCGCGCATTACCTCACCGACCAGCTCTCCGGCTTCGACATCAAGGTGACACGGCTGGCACATGGCGTGCCGGTCGGCGGCGAACTCGACTATCTCGACGAGGGCACGCTGGCCGCGGCGCTGCGCTCGCGGACGGTGTTTTGACGCAATTGGCGGGGATGCTTGTTGAGATGACCGCATTCCTTGGCGCCCCCCTCTGTCCTGCCGGACATCTCCCCCTCAAGGGGGGAGATTGGCTGTCACACCTGTTTTCGCGAATTATCCAAGTGGCCAGTTTGGCGCCGAGATCGAAGCAGCCGATCTCCCCCCTTGAGGGGGAGATGTCCGGCAGGACAGAGGGGGGCGCCGCAGAACGCAACCTTCGCAATGTCGTCTCTGCATTTCTTCTGGCCGCGCTGACCAGTCTCTTCCTTTCCACCCCCGCCTCCGCCGCAAAGATCGACGACCAGTTCCGTGCCTGGCTGCAGAACGACCTCTGGCCGCAAGCCAAGGCGAAAAGCATTTCCAAAAAAACCTTCGATGCCGCCTTCGACGGCATCAAGCCCAATCTGAAGCTGCCCGACCTGGTCAAGCCGGGCGAGAAGGCGACAACGCCGCAGAAACAGCACCAGGCCGAATTCGGCTCGCCCGGCGCCTATTTTGCCGAGAAGACGGTTCGTGCGGTTACGGCAGGCGGGCGGGCGCGTGAAGCCGCCAATGTCAGGACACTTGCGGCCATCGAGAAACGCTACGGCGTGCCGGGCGAAGTGCTTTTGGCGATCTGGGGACGCGAGACCGGCTTCGGTGCGGCGAAAATGCCTTACGACGCCTTCGAGGTGCTTGGCACCAAGGCGTTCATGTCGACCAAGAAGGACTTTTTCCGCACCGAGCTCCTGGCGGCACTCGAAATCGTCGAGCGCGGGCTGGCTCCGGTCGGCGCGATGAAATCGTCCTGGGCCGGGGCGCTTGGCCAGCCGCAATTCATGCCGACCTCGTTCCTGAAACATGCCGTCGATTTCGACGGCGATGGCCGTGTCGACATCTGGAACTCGACGCCGGACGTGCTGGCCTCGATCGCCAACTATCTCGTCCACTATGGCTGGGTGAAGGGCCGCGGCTGGGGTTTCGAGGTGACCGTGCCGGAGACGGTTTCCTGCGCGCTGGAAGGCCCGGACCAGGGCAAGAAGATCTCCGAGTGGGCGGCAATGGGCATCAAGCGCGTTGGCGGCAAACCGTTTCCGGCCAGCGAAATGAAGGCCGAAGGCTTCCTGCTGATGCCGGCCGGGCGCAGCGGCCCGGCCTTCATCGCCACCCCCAATTTCTACGTGCTGAAGGAATACAACACCAGCGACCTCTACGCGCTGTTCATCGGCCATGGTGCTGATCGCATTGCCCATGGCGATCAGAATTTTGCCGGCAGCTGGGGCGCGGTGGGCGGGCTTCACCGTTCGGACATCGCCGCCCTGCAGCGGGCGTTGGAAGCCAAGGGCTATGATGTCGGCAGCGCCGACGGGCTGCCCGGCTTCAAGACCCGCCGCTCGATCGGCAAGTGGCAAGCCAAGAGTGGCCAGGCCGCAACCTGCTTTCCCGACGCCGGCCTGGTAGCCGCGCTGAAATAGCTCCGAAATTAACAGATTTTTCTCGATCGGCAGCCTCGATTGGCTGGCTTGGCTGTCGACAGGCCGCCGGCCTTTCTGGCCCAATGAGTCGTCGTATAAATGCTCGTTGCCCGCCATGAGGCTGCCGGATATGGTGTTGACCAACTGGACAAAAACCGCAACGGTAAGAGCTCAGAGGGTCGTCTCCAGGCCCGAAAAGAATTCCGCAACCCTGAGCCGGGAACTCAGGTCAACAAACAACAAAACAGGGAACAATCACGATGATGATGGAAAAGTTTGCTCTACGCTCCCGCATTTTGCTCGCGGGTGCGGCCATGTCCGCGCTGCTTCTGGCCGGCGCGCCAGCCGGTGCGGTCACGCCCGCCGACACGCTGGTCGAAGGTTTCGCGATCGACGACATCATCTCCATGGATCCGGGCGAGGCATTCGAGCTGTCGACCGCCGAGGTCACCGGCAACACTTATGATCTGCTGGTCCGTCTCGACCTCAACGACACCTCCAAGGTCAAGGGCGATCTCGCCGAGAGCTGGGCCGTCTCCGACGACGGTCTGGTCTACACCTTCAAACTCAAGCCCGGTCTCAAATTCGCCTCCGGCAATCCGATCACCGCAGCCGACGTCGCCTATTCGTTCGAGCGTGCCGTCAAGCTCGACAAGAGCCCGGCCTTCATCATCGGCCAGTTCGGTATCAGCGGCGACAACGTCACTGAAAAGGCCAAGGCGGTCGACGACGGCACCTTCCAGTTCACCGTCGACAAGGCCTATGCGCCAAGCTTCGTGCTGAACTGCCTGTCGGCAACGGTCGCCTCGGTCGTCGATGCCAAGCTGGTTAAGGAACATGTCGTCACCGCGGCACCCACCGCCGACTACAAATGGGACAATGATTTCGGCAATGCCTGGCTGAAGACCGGCTATGCCGGCTCCGGCGTCTTCAAGTTGCGCGAATGGCGGGCCAACGAGGCCGTCGTCCTCGAGCGCAACGACAATTACTACGGCGAAAAGGCCAAGCTGGCCCGCGTCATTTATCGCAACATGAAGGAAAGCTCGGCCCAGCGCCTGGCGCTCGAAGCCGGAGACATCGACGTCGCCCGTAATCTCGAGCCGAACGATCTCGACGCCATCGCCAAGAACGCCGACCTGACCACCACCAGCGCGCCCAAGGGGACGGTCTATTACATCAGCCTCAACCAGAAGAACCCGAATCTCGCCAAGCCGGAGGTTCGCCAGGCGTTCAAGTATCTGGTCGACTATGATGCCTTGAGCTCGACCATTCTCAAGGGCATCGGTGAGATCCACCAGACCTTCCTACCCAAAGGCGTGCTCGGCGAACTCGACGAGAATCCGTTCAAGCTAGATGTCGCCAAAGCCAAGGAATTGCTGGCCAAGGCCGGTCTGGCCGACGGTTTCAGCGTAACCATGGACGTTCGCACCGGCCAGCCGACGACGGGCATGGCGGAATCGATCCAGCAGACGCTTGGCCAGGCCGGTATCAAGCTGGAGATCATTCCCGGCGACGGCAAGCAGACGCTGACCAAATACCGCGCCCGCAATCATGACATCTATATCGGCAACTGGGGCCAGGACTATTTCGATCCGAATTCCAACGCCCAGACCTTTGCCTCGAACCCAGACAATTCGGATGCCGGAAAATCCCATACGCTTGCCTGGCGGAACTCCTGGGACATTCCGGACCTGACCAAGGAAACGGAAGCGGCTTTGCTCGAGAAGGACGCCGGCAAACGTGCCGATATGTACAAGGATCTCGAGAAGAAGATCCTCGACACCAGCCCCTTCGTTATCATTCACCAGCAGCTGGAAGTGGCCGGCCTGCGCAAGAACCTCAAGGGCTTCGCGCTCGGTCCGAGCTTCGACACCAATTTCGTCGGGCCGGTTTCGAAAGAGTAACGCCTGCGGACGCGCCGTATGAGCGCGATTGAAAACCAGGGCGGGCGTGGCAGCGCCCGCGCCGTCGCCATTGCATCATCGCTCGGCCGTTTCCTGGTCATCGCGATAACGACCTATCTTGGTCTGCTCGCGGTGACCTTCTTCATCGGCCGTGTCATCCCGATCGATCCGGTGCTGGCGGTGCTGGGCGACCGGGCGCCGGCCAATGTCGTCGAGCGCACGCGCCGTGAGATGGGCCTCGACCTGCCGCTGATCGAGCAGTTCTATATCTATGTGAAAAATGCCCTGAACGGCAATTTCGGCGTCTCCGTGCTGACTACGAACCCCGTCATGACCGACATTCGCCGCGCGCTTCCGGCAACGACGGAACTGGCGACACTTGGGACGCTGATCGGCGCGCTGTTCGGCGTGCCGCTTGGTGTGCTGGCGGCGGTCAGGCGCGGCAGCCTCATCGACCAGATCGTGCGCGTCATCGGCCTGATCGGCTATTCCGTGCCGATCTTCTGGCTCGGGCTGCTGGCATTGGTGGCGTTTTACGCCAAGCTGCAATGGGTCGCTTTTCCGGCCCGACTCGACGTCGTCTACGAGTACACCTTCACGCCGATCACTGGCTTCTACCTTTTTGATTCTCTGTGGCAGGGCCAGTGGGATGTCTTCCACGATGCCTTCCGCCACATCATCCTGCCGGCTTCGCTGCTCGGCTATTTCTCGCTCGCCTATATCAGCCGCATGACGCGCTCGTTCATGCTCAACGAGCTGTCGCAGGAATACATCGTCGCGGCGCGCGCCAAGGGCCTGTCGGAGACCCGCATCATTTGGGGCCACGCATTACGCAACGCCGCCGTGCCGATGGTCACGGTGATCGCACTGTCCTATGCCGGCCTGCTTGAAGGCTCGGTGCTGACCGAGACGGTCTTTTCGTGGCCAGGCATCGGTCTCTACATCACCAATTCGCTGCAGAACGCCGACATGAATGCCGTGCTCGGCGGCACCATCGTCATCGGCTCGGTGTTCATCGCCATCAATCTGCTCTCCGACCTGCTCTACCGCGTGCTCGATCCGAGGACGAAGGTAAGATGAGCAGAGGCATCCCACTTTCGGGCTCAGTTGCGCCCAATCACCCCCACTCCGGCCCTTCGGGCCATCTCTCCCCCTGCCCGGGGGAGAGGAAAAGCCGGTCGCACGCCTGGCGCCTTTCCTCTCCCCCGTCGAGCGGGGGAAAGGTGGTCTGCGAAGCAGACCGGAGTGGGGGTCGACAGCTCCAAGAGGCATCGTCATGACCGCCTCCGACGCCCGCCCTCTCTCTCGTCGCGACTGGCTGCTCAGCGAGCGGCCGGTCTCGCGCATGCAGGCAAGACTCGGCCGCGCCTATGTGGCGTGGCGGCGCTTTTCCGCCAACCGTCTGGCGTTTCTCGGCCTGCTCATCATCATCGCCTTGCTGGTCGTTGCCGCCCTTGCCGGCGTGCTAGCGCCCTATTCGCCGACGTTTGGCGACCTGAAGAACGCGCGTCTGCTGGCGCCGAGCGCCGAGCACTGGTTCGGTACCGACGACCTCGGCCGCGATATCCTTTCGCGCATTCTCTACGGCTCGCGCTGGACGCTTTATGTGGTCATCCTGGTTGCCATCATCGCCGCACCCATCGGCCTTTTGGTCGGCACCGTCGCTGGCTATGCCGGCGGCTGGACCGATGCCATCCTGATGCGCATCACCGATATCTTCCTCGCCTTCCCCAAGCTGATCCTGGCGCTTGCCTTTGTCGCGGCCCTTGGCCCTGGCATCGAGAACGCGGTACTGGCCATCGCCATCACCTCATGGCCGCCTTACGCCCGTATTGCGCGCGCCGAAACACTGACCGTGCGCAATTCCGATTACATCAAGGCGGTGCAGCTGATGGGCGCCTCGCCCTTCCGCATCGTGTTGCGCCACATCATGCCGTTGTGCATCTCCTCGCTGATCATCAGGGTGACGCTCGACATGGCCGGCATCATCCTGACCGCCGCCGGTCTCGGCTTCCTCGGCCTTGGCGCGCAGCCGCCGCTGCCGGAATGGGGCACGATGATCGCGTCGGGTCGCCGCTTCGTGCTCGATCAGTGGTGGGTGGCCGGTGCGCCGGGCTTCGCCATCCTCATCGTCAGCCTCGGCTTCAACCTGCTTGGCGACGGCCTGCGCGACGCGCTCGATCCCCGCAGTGGTGACCAATGAGCACGCTTCTCGATGTCGACGATCTGCGCGTCACCTTCCCGACCCGCACCGGGCTGATCGAGGCGGTGCGCGGCGTCTCCTTTTCGCTCGGCCGCGAACGGCTCGGCATCGTCGGCGAATCCGGCTCGGGCAAATCGCAGACCGGCCGTGCCATCATGGGCCTGACGCCGCCGCAGGCCCGGATATCGGCCAACAAGCTTTCCTTCGACGGCATCGACCTGCTCAGCGTCTCGCCACGCGAACGCCGGTCGCTGCGCGGAAAGCGCATCGCCATGATCCTGCAGGATCCGAAATATTCGCTCGATCCGGTGATGAGCATCGGCCGCCAGATCGTCGAAACGCTGCGCACGCATGAAAAGGTCGGCAAGGCCGAGGCACGCGACCGCGCACTGGCAATGCTGGAGGCGGTGCAGATCCGCGACCCGGCCCGCGTGTTCGACCTGCATCCGCATGAAGTGTCCGGCGGCATGGGCCAGCGCGCCATGATCGCCATGATGCTGATCGCCGGGCCGGAGATGATGATTGCCGACGAGCCGACCTCGGCGCTCGACGTCACCGTGCAGCTCGACGTACTCGGCATCCTGGATCGGCTGGTCAGCGAGCGCGGTATGGGGCTGATCTTCATCTCGCACGATCTGCGCCTGGTCTCATCCTTCTGCGACCGCGTCATCGTCATGTATGCTGGCAAGGTGGTCGAGCAGCTCAAGGCCTCGGAACTCGGCCATGCCCAGCATCCCTACACGCGCGGCCTGCTCAACTGCATGCCCAAGATAGGTGCCGACCGTCACCCGCTGCCGGTGCTCGACCGCAAGCCGGAGTGGGCGGCATGACGTCAGCGATTGCCGTTGACGGGCTGGAAGTGATCTTCGACCGTTTTCGCGCGCTGAAGGGCGTCAGCCTCGACGTGCAGCCCGGTGAATCCTTCGGCCTGGTCGGCGAATCCGGTTCCGGCAAATCGACGCTGCTGCGGGCCATCGCCGGTCTGGCGCCAGTCGCTTCGGGCAGCATCGCCGTCAACGGCAAGACGCTCGGCGCGCACCGCGACAAAGCCTTTTATCGCGAAGTCCAGATGGTCTTCCAGGATCCCTACGGCTCCCTGCACCCGCGCCAGACCGTCGACCGGCTGCTGCAGGAGCCGCTTGCCATCCATGGCTTCGCCGACGGCGAAAAGCGCATCCAGCGGGCGCTCGACGAGGTTGGTCTCGGCAACGGCTTTCGGTTCCGCTACTCGCATCAATTGTCGGGCGGCCAGCGCCAGCGTGTGGCGATTGCCCGAGCGCTCATTCTCGAACCGTCGATCCTGCTGCTCGACGAACCGACCTCGGCGCTCGACGCCTCGGTGCAGGCCGAAGTGCTCAACCTTCTGGAAGAAGTCCGCCGGCGGCGCAAGCTGACATTCCTGATGGTCAGCCACGACCTCGCCATCATCACCCATATGTGCGAGCGGCTGATGGTGATGCAAAGCGGCGAGGCGGTGGAGAATCTGGCGGCCAACGATCTTGTCGAGCGCCGCGTCTCGAAGGACTATACGCGCAACCTGCTGAGAGCGAGCGACGGGTTTGTGAGGGCGTAGCTGAATTTTCTGCGTCGCGTTCCTTCACGCCCCCCTCTGTCCTGCCGGACATCTCCCCCACGAGTGGGGAGATTGGCTGTCATCGCGGCTTGCGCCAATTACCAACGTTGCAATGGGAGCGGGGCACTGGAGCCGCCAATCTCCCCACTCGTGGGGGAGATGGCCGGCAGGCCAGAGGGGGGCGCGACGGAACGCGGCGCTACTCGCAACTTGCCCTCAAGCCGCTCCCCCTTCCGCGATGGCATCACCGGTCGGCGCAGTGTTGTCCGGCGCTTGCTTCGGCTCCTTGATCCTGAACCAGGCGACATAAAGCGCCGGCAGGAACAGCAGCGTGATCGCCGTGCCGGCGATGATGCCACCCATCATGGCGAACGCCATCGGCGCCCAGAACACCTCGCGTGCGATCGGGATCAGCGCCAGGCTGGCGGCCGCCGCCGTCAGCGCGATCGGCCGCATGCGATGTTCGGTGGCTTCGATGACCGCCGCCCAGCGGTCCTTGCCCTCGGCGACCAGATCCTCGATC
>NZ_JAMYSA010000173.1:0-8476 GCF_040321735.1 Mesorhizobium sp. M0293 | reverse complement strand
GCGCACGGGCTGTTCTCGATGGCGCTGGTGACGATGATCGTCGGCACGCGTCTCGGCAGCCTCGACCGCAATCTGGTCGAGGCGTCGAGCGATCTCTACGCCACGCCGCTGACGACGTTCCGCAGCATCGTGTTTCCGCAGATCATGCCGGCGGTGGTCGCCGGCTTCCTGCTCGCCTTCACGTTCTCCTTCGACGATTTCATCGTCGCCTTCTTCGTCGCCGGTGCGCAGACGACGCTGCCGATCTATGTCTTTGCGTCGATCCGGCGTGGGGTGACGCCTGAAATCAATGCCATCGCGACGATCGTGCTCGTCGCCTCCGTGCTGATTGTGGTGCTTGCCCAATGGCAGCTGCGCCAGCGCAAACCATCGAACTGAAAGCCGCATCATGATCCTCAAAGACCGCATCGCGGTGGTGACAGGCGCCGGCTCCGGCATCGGGCGCGCCGGCGCCATGATCATGGCCAGGGAGGGCGCGGTGGTCGTCATCGCCGACAGGGACCAGGTCGCTGGCGAAGCAACGGCTTCGGACATCCGGGCAGTGGGCGGGCAGGCCGAGGCGATCGCGACCGATGTCGCGGAGGACGCGGCGGTCGAGCAACTCATTGCCAGCACGCTCGACAGGCATGGGCGCATCGACATCCTGCACAATCATGCCGGTATACAGGTCGGCGGCACGCTGACCGAAGTCGAGACCGAAGGCATGGATGCCTCGTGGCGGGTCAATGTGCGGGCGCAGTTCCTGGCGGCCAGGATGGTCATGCCATCGATGGTCGCACGAGGCGGCGGCGTTATCCTCAACACAGCCTCCAATTCGGGCGTGTTCTACGACCGCGAGATGATCGCCTACGCCACCTCCAAACATGCGGTGGTGGCGATGACCAGGCAGATGTCGCTCGACTATGCCCGGCACAATGTCCGCGTCAACGCGCTCTGCCCGGGCTGGGTCGATACGCCGTTCAACGAACCGTTCATCGCCCAGATGGGCGGGCGCGAGGCGATCGAAACCTATGTCCGCAGCAAGATCCCGATGGGGCGCTGGGCCAGCGCTGAAGAGATCGCCGAGGCGATCCTGTTCCTCGTCTCCGACCGCTCCTCCTTCATGACCGGTCAGGCGCTGGTGATCGATGGCGGCGAGAGCATCGGCTGAGACTATGTTTCGGTCATCAACGTCCTTTGTTTTCCTCTATTTCAACGCCTTTCCGATACACTGCTCCACGACTTTCTCCGTGCCGCCGGTCAGCAGCTAGGACTATGGTCTGACCGGCATGGGACTTCAGTGCCACGGCGGTCCGCGAGCGTCGATTTTCCTATAATATCAAACGGTTACGAGTCTTGACGGTTGTCAGATCGCGTATTGAGACCGCATTTGTCTAAAGTTTACTCTGTACAATTAGGAATTCCTCATACGACGGTCGCCTAGCGGTTGGGCGAAGGGTGGCGATTCCCCGAGGAGGTTACCATGACAAACCGAAAAACTCTGTTCGCGGCGCTTGCCGCATTGGCGCTTCTGGCGTCTCCGGCAATGGCCGGCAACGGGCACGGCGGTGGCAACGGGCACGGTAGCGGCGGTGGCAATGCCGGCGGGAACGGTGGCGGCAATGGCAACGGTGGCGGCAAGAGCAGCACTTCGCACGGCAAGTCCGCGTCGGCTCGGGGGCAGGTGGCCAAGGCGGACGACACCACGGTCGACACGACCACAAAGGTCTCGGCCGTGCCGAAGGAGAAGAACATCCACGCCAAGCTTGGCCGGCTGAACTCGCTGCAGCGCAACATCAACGCCTACATGAACTCCAAGAGCAAGAAGTTCGCTGCCATTCAGGCTTTCGTGACGCAGTCCGCGAAAGCCAAGGTAGCCGAGGCCGCCGCCGAGGCGGCCCAGGATAAGCTGGATGCGCTGAATTCGCAGTTGAACGCCTTGACGTCGCTGACGGCCGATCAGATTGCGGCCATGACGCCCGAAGATCAGGCGGCCTTGCCGGGGAAGATAGCGGATCTGCAGGCCGAAATCACCGCCCAGGAGGCAGAGGTGACCGCCGCCAATGAGGCGGCTGCCGCGGCAACGGAGGGCACCGATGACGCCTCGCTCGACGCGGCGCTGACGGACATGGCCAACAAGCCCGTCGATGCCGAGGTCACCGCCTGGGCCCAGGGCGTCCTTGCCGGCAAGATCGACCAGACGGCGGCCCAGATTGAAGCGGAAACGACACCGTAGCGACTTGCAGCCGAAACAGCAGTAGGCAGTCAAAGATGCCGCCGGTCTCGCCCGGCGGCATTGCTTTTCCCGGTCATGATCGGGCTATCTATCCCAAGATAGCGAGTTTCGAGACACTCATACGTGCTTGCGGCCGCCGGTCGCGCGGAACCAGCTGTCGGGATAGGGATACCACCATTCCTGGATCGCCGGTTTGTGGTCGATGATCACCATTTTGGAGCGGCGGAAGGCATCCAGCCCCTGGCGGCCAAGCTCGCGGCCGAGGCCCGAGGCCTTCCAACCGCCGAAGGGCAGGGCGTCATTGTCGATCAGCGGGTTGTTGACCCAGACCATGCCGGCCTCCAGCCGCTCGGCTGCCTCATGCGCCTCCGCCAGATCGGTGGTGAAGACGGAGGCGCCGAGCCCAAACGGGCTGTCATTGGCAAGCCGGATCGCCTCGTCGAAATTTTTCACCCGGCAGATGGCGGCGACCGGGCCGAAGCACTCCTCGCGCACGATGGCCATGTCTGGGGTGACGCCCGTCAGGATCGTCGGTTCGTAGAACCAGCCGGTGTTGTGCGCCGGCGGGATGCGCCCGCCGGTCACCACCTTGGCGCCGCTGTGGATGGCATCGTCAACGAGGCGCATAACCTTGGCCCGCGCGGCTTCGCTGACCATCGGGCCGATCTCGGTCTTGTCCAAGCCATTGCCGATACGCAGGGCACGCGTCTTTTCGGCGAACAGCTCGACGAAACGATCATGAACCGAATCGACCACGAAGAAGCGCTCGGCCGAGGTGCAGACCTGGCCGGTGAGATGGAAGGCGGCGGTGACGCTGCCGGCCGCCGCCACGTCGAGCGGGGCGTGCTGGCTGATAATCAGCGGATCGCTGCCGCCGGCCTCGATGACGCATGGTTTCATGCGTTCGGCACAGGCCACGGCAACCGCCTTGCCGGCGGCGACCGAACCGGTGAAGGCAACCGCGTGGGTGCGGTCGGAAGCGATCAGCGCCTGCGCCGTGGCCGCTCCGCCAGGCAGGCAGGAGACCAGCCCTTCCGGCAGCGAGCGGAACACGGTCATGTAGTCCAGCGTCGATAGCGTCGTCGCCTCGGCCGGCTTGATGATGCAGGCATTGCCTGATGCAAGCGATGCCGCGACGGTCCAGCACATCAAGAGGATCGGGAAGTTGTAGGGCATGATGTGGACCGACACGCCATAGGGCTCGTAGCGCGCATACTGGAACGACCCGGCCTGCGTCGTGCCGGCGATCTTGCCGGCATCGTCACGCGCCATCTCGGCATAGTAGCGGAAGATCGGCGCGCAATTGGCGATTTCGCCGATCGCTTCGGGATAGGGCTTGCCCATCTCGCGCACCATCAGCTCGGCGCAGCGCGTGAAGTCCGCCGCTTCGATGGCGTTGGCGACGGCATGCAGGCGCTTGGCGCGGCTCTTGGCGTCGAGCTTTTTCCATGCGGCCTGCGCATTGGTTGCGGCGGTGAGCACGGCATCGATCTCACCGTCTGTGGCGGCCGAGATAGTGCCGACGGTTTCGAGCGTCGCCGGATCGATCACCGGTTTGTTCACGCCGGTCATCGGCCGGTAGTCCGGATTGACGAAGAAAACCGGCCGGTCAGGGGAGAAATCCATGGGCATCCCTCTCAGATCCGCTCAGCGGATCATATAGACCTTCTTGATGGTCTCATGGACGGTGCAGACGCCTTTCCAGTCCTGCGGGAAGAAGGCCGCCGTGTCCGGCTCGATCTCGATGACTTCGCCGGATTCATGGACATAGGTGCAGCGGCCTTCGAGGAAGTGGCAGAACTCATCGCGGGTGACGTGGCAGTGCCATTTGCCTGGCGTGCAGACCCAAAGCCCGCATTCGGAGCGGCCTTCCGGCCCCTTGTGCAGCAACTTGCCCGAGGTGCGGGATTCGCCCTCGATCATCGTCGGGATGACACCCCAGTCGACGAGGTCTGACATGGCGAGGGGGGATTTCATGATCGGCGTTGTCATATCGATTTCCTTGAAGCTCACCGGCACATGAAGGCCTTGGTCAGCGTTTGCGTGATGATGGAGATGCCGGTCCACCCGGCGGGAAAGAACACCAGCGTGCCGGCCTCGACAGCAATCCGTTCGCCGTCGTCATGGACGTAGCTGCCGTGCCCTGAGAGGAAGTGGCAGAATTCGTCAGCGCCAAAGGTGACCTTGCGCGTGCCCGGCGTGCACGACCACAGGCCGCATTCACTCGATCCGTCCGGGTTTTGCGACAGGATCCTGCCCGAGGCGCGCGGCGCGCCGGCAAGCGTATTGCTGCCCGCGCCCCAATCCTCCAGTTCCACGCTCGAGGCCTTCGGCCAGTGCGGTGTCGGCATGTCTTCAACTCCGTGGATCAGGCCAGCATATAGACGTTGCGCATGGTCTCATGCACGGTGCATTCGCCTGTCCAGCCAGCAGGGAACATGACCACGGTCCCGGTGGTGACCTCTACCACTTCGCCGACATCCGATCGGTAGGTCGCACGGCCGGCAACGAAATGGCACAACTCGTCGCGCGGGATCGAGAGCCGCCAGCGGCCCGGCGTGCAGACCCATATGCCGGATTCCGGCTGGTTGTTCGGCCCTTTGTGAAGCAACTTGCCGGTGGAGTGCGAAGCGCCGTCCAGCGCATCCGGCTGGGCGCCCCAGTCGACGAGGTCGGTGCGGGTGGTGGCCTGATGGAGGTGTGGGGCGGAGGAGGTCATGTGGATGCTCCGGTGGCGCGATGCCTAATAACATGTTGCGCCAGGACACCCCCCTCTGGCCTGCCGGCCATCTCCCCCGCAAGGGGGGAGATCAGATGTCGTTTCGGCTTTCGCCAATCACCAGGATTGCAGAGTGAGACCCTGTGGCGAAGCTGCCAATCTCCCTCCTTGCGGGGGAGATGGCCGGCAGGCCAGAGGGGGGTGCTCAGGCTCGACATATCGCTCACAGCAATCCCTCCAACGACCCAGCCGCCTTTTCCGGCCCATTCTGCCCCTGCATCTGTGCCGACGTCTTTGCCAGCTTGGCCTTCATCTTCGGATCGGTCAGACAGGCCTCGATCTTCGTGATCAGCCCGGCATCGGTCCAATCGTAGCGCGGCATGCCGAAGCCATGGCCGGTCTCCTCGACGCGGGTGGCGTTGTCGTGGCCGTCCCAGACATAGGGCATGATGATGGCCGGCTTGCCGAAATAGAGGCACTCGGTGAACGAGTTGTTGCCGCCGTGGTGAATGACAGCATCGACCTGCGGGATGACCGAAGGCTGCGGGAACCAGCTTTCGACGATGACGTTGCCGGGCACGTCCGTATACTGGTCCTTGTAGCCGCCGACATTGACCAGTGCCCGGTAGCGCGTCTTGTCCAGCGTCGCGATAATGCGCTTCAGCAGGTCGACATCGCCGGCGCCGAGACTGCCGAAGGAGACGTAGAGTAGCGGCCCGTCATTGTTTTTCGCGAAGGTCGGCACCGCGTAGGGCTTCTCCTGCCGCACGCAGCCTTCGAGATACTGGAACCTTGCCGGGTCGAGCGGATGGCGGCGCTTGAATTTTGCCGCCTCGGGATAAAGCAGCAGATTCAAATAGGGCGAGGCTTCGAAGAATTGGCCGATCGGATAGGGCGCCTCGTTATTGGCGGTGAGGAAGGTGTTGAAGTCGTCATGGATCGGCTTGATCACCGCGTTGAAATGATCGCGATAGCGCTGGTGTCCGGCATGATCGTTCTCGCCGCAGCCTGACAGATGCGGCGGGATGTCCTCGTCCTCGATCTCGTTTTCCGAGCAGGAGATGACGCGCACCCACGGCTTGCCGTACTGCTTGATCGCCGGGAACAGGATGACGTTATCGACGCAGATCACGTCAGGTTCGATGCCGGCCAGGACGCGCGGCAGATCCTTCTGCGCCCATTTGGCGCTGTCGACGATCGCCGCCCAGCAATCCTTGACGTAATTGTCGACCTGGTCGTAGGGCGATTTGCGGAAGTTCGGGATGTGGCCATTGATGAAATCCTCCCAGAACTTCGCCATCTGCTCGGGCGGCATCGGCTCGGACAGGTTTACCGGATGCGCCTCGAAGCCGTAGCCCTTGTAGACATCAACGAAGCCGGGATCGGACAGGAACACCGCCTTGTGGCCGCGCGCCTCGACCGCCTGGGCGATGCCGACGGAATTCAGCGCCGGGCCGTAGGCCGCTTCGGGAAAAAACGCGATCGTCTTCTGCGCCATCAAGCTACTCCTCTATTCTGCGAAAATTCTGACATCGGCGGGGTCCCAGCCCAGTTCGACCTGGTCGCCCGACGAGACCGGCCGGCGGTCGGCGGCATCGGCGGTGACGCGCACCAGGAACGGTTTTGGCGACAGGGGCGTGCGGACATGCAGCTGCAGGTCGAGGCCCTGATAGGCCAACGCTTCGACCGTGCCGGTGGTGCGGTTGGCGGTCTCGGCCGATGGGAAAAGCCGGATGCGCTCGGGCCGCACCGACGCGACAGCGGATGCCCCGGGCGAAAGTGTGGCGGGAACCTTGCCGGCAATGCTCATGCCGTTTGTCGCCAGCACGCCATCGGCTGACACCCTGCCCGGCACGAAATTCATCACGCCGATGAAATCGGCGACGAAACGATCAGCGGGATGTTCGTAGATTGCGTGCGGCGTGTCGCATTGCAGCAGCTTGCCATCCCTGAGCACCGCCATGCGGTCGGCCATGACAAGCGATTCCTCCTGGTCATGGGTGACGATGACGAAGGTGATACCGACCTCGTGCTGCAGGCGCTTCAGTTCCAATTGCATGGCGCCGCGCAATTTCTTGTCGAGGGCGCCGAGCGGTTCGTCGAGCAGCAGCAGTCGGGGCCGCTTGACCAGCGCGCGGGCGAGCGCCACGCGCTGCTTCTGGCCGCCCGACAATTGCTCCGGCTTGCGGTCGGCGAAGGGCACGAGTTCGGTGGTCGCCAGGATGGCGTCGACGCGCGAGCGGATTTCCTTAGCTGGCAAACGCTCCATTTCGAGGCCGTAGGAGACATTGGCGCGGACGCTCATATGCGGAAACAGCGCGTAGGACTGGAACATCAGATTGACCGGCCGCTTGTTGGGCGGGGTCCTGGCGATGTCGCGGCCGTCGAGCAGGATGCGTCCGTCATTGGGTGTCTCGAAACCGGCCAGCATGCGCAGCAGCGTGGTCTTGCCGCAGCCGGACGGGCCGAGCAAGGCGAAGAACTCGTTCTCGCGGATATCGAGCGAGACGCCGTCGACAGCCGTCACCCGGCCGAAATTCTTGGACACCTTGTCGATGGCCAGTAGCGTGCGCGGTTCGCTCATTGGCCTGTCATCCCTCGATTGAGCCGCTGCGACAGGGTCAGCGCGGTGATCGAGACCGCCATGACGATGGTCGCCAGCGCGTTGATCTCCGGCGTGATGCCGAAGCGGATCATGGCGTAGATCTGCATCGGCAGCGTGGTCGAGGCGCGCCCCGCGCCTGCGGTGAAGAAGGCGATGATGAATTCGTCGACCGAGAGCGTGAAGGCAAGCAGCGCGCCGGCGCTCCCCGCCGGCGCGATGACCGGCAATGTCACCCGCCTGAAGGGGGTGACGGCCGACGCGCCGAGGTCAGCGGAGGCCTCGACGATCGACCAATCGAAACTCTTCAGCCGCGCGCGCACCACCGAGCAGACGAAGGCGAGGTTGAAGACGACATGGGCGAGAATGATGGTATGCAGGCCCATGGTCAGATTGAGCATGGAGAAGAACGAGAGCAGCGCGATGGCCAGCACGATGTCGGGAATGATCATCGGCGCGAAGATCAACGCTTCGAGGCCCTTGCCGTATTGGCGGCGCATCTCGACGCCGATCGCCAGCAACGTTCCGAGCAGGGTGGCGATCGCGGTCGAGACCAAGGCCACGATCAGTGTGTTGAGGGCGGCGGAGAGGATGGCGCTGTTCGAGGCCAGTGAGACATACCATTTCAGCGAAAGGCCCGACCATGCCGTGGGCAGCCCGCCTTCGTTGAAGGACAGCGCCACCAGCACGGCGATCGGGATGTAGAGGAAAGCGAAGACAAGAACGAGGATCGTCCGCATACCGAAAGTGCGAACAAGAGATTGATTCATCGCTGCCCTCCGATGGTTTGGAGCTGCGTAAGCAAACTGCGTCCTTCTCCCCGTTCACGGGGAGAAGATGCCGGCAGGCAGATGAGGGGCAGCGCCCAACCTTGCAGAAGCTGGCGCCGCCCCTCATCCGCCCCTTCGGGGCACCTGCTCCCCGTGAACGGGGAAAAGGG
>NZ_JAMYSA010000172.1:0-9233 GCF_040321735.1 Mesorhizobium sp. M0293 | reverse complement strand
CTCCGATCATTCAGAGGTCCTCTCAGAATCGATTTCCGCACACCACACAAGAGTCCGTTTGTACTCATGTGCGATTCCCCTGCCCTCAAGGGGGGAGATTGAGCTCTCATTTACGCTTTCGCCAATCGCCGAAATGGCATCGTTGTCGGCGACGCAGAAATTGCCGATCTCCCCCCTTGCGGGGGAGATGCCCGGCAGGGCAGAGGGGGGTGTGACGGAGCGCAAATTCCGCCAGGCAGCCTGAGTCTTCAATCCGACCACTTCACCTTGGTGAGGTCATTGGCCTGGATGGGTGCGTTTTCCCACAGGCCTTGCAGCTTGGCGTCCCAGACGCCGACCTTGGGCAGTTCGTAGAGGAAGCCGACCACGGCGTCGTCGGCCAGTATCTTCTGTGCCTGCCCCAGCAATTCCTTGCGCTTGGCCTCGTCGGAGGTGACGCCGAGATCGGCGATCACCTTGTCGAAGGCCGGATTGTCGTAGTTGAAGTAATAGTCCTTGCGCGAATAGATATCGATGTCGTTGGGTTCGGTGTGGGAGACGATGGTCAGGTCGTAGTCTTTCTTGGTGAACACCTGATCCAGCCACTGTGCCCATTCGACCGGGATGATCTCCAGATCGATGCCGACGTCGCGAAGCTCGGAGGCGATGATCTCGCCGCCGAGCCTGGCATACGCGGGCGGCGGCAATTTCAGCGTCGCCTTGAAGCCGTTCTCCAGCCCCGCTTCCTTCAGCAATTCCTTTGCCTTGGCGACATCATGCGGATAGCGGCCGGTGAGGTCGACATAGTCCTTATTGGCGGGCGACATGTGCGAGCCGATCGGCACGCCGAGGCCGGCGGAGGCGCCGTCGATGATGGCCTTGCGGTCGAGCGCATAGGAGATCGCCTGTCTCACCTGCAATTTGTCAAAGGGCGGCTTCTTGTTGTTGATCGACAGGATGGTTTCGCCCTCGGTCGCGCCGATCACTACCTTGAAGCGCGGGTCGTCCTTGACCTGTGCGACGCTATCGGCGTCGAAGAAGGGGAAAGCCTGGATGTCGCCCGAGAGCAATGCCGGCATATAGGCCGCGGCATCGGGCACGATGCGGAACTCGGCTTTGTCGAGGGACACCGGTGCGCCCCAGTAATTGTCCGATTTGACCAGCGTGATCGAGGATCCCTTGGCCCAGCTCTGGAATTTGAACGGGCCGGTACCGATCGGCTTCTCCTTGTTGGTGTCGGCCGTCTCAGGCGCCACGATCACCGCGTCGCCCCAGCCCATATTGTAGAGGAAGGAGCCTTGCGCGTTCTTGAGCGTTACCTTGACCGTTGCGGGGTCGACGATTTCGACCGTGTCGATGCCCGCGAACAGGCCCTTTTGCGCATTGACCGAATTGTCGGCGCGGGCACGGTCGAGCGAGAATTTCACGTCACTGGCATCGAAGTCGGTGCCGTCGTGGAATTTCACCCCGGTGTGCAGCTTGAAGGTGTAGACCTTGCCGTCATCGGAAATAGTCCAGCTTTCGGCCAGATCCGGCAACACCTCGCCATTCGGCCCGATGCGGGTCAGGCCCTCGAACACGTTGGCGTAGAGAACCTCATCGATTGCCGCGGCAGCACCTGCGGTCGGATCGAGATGCGGGGGTTCGAGGGGAATGCCGATGACCAGGTCGGTTCGCGCGGCAAACGCGGAGGTGCCGGCGGCCAGTGACAGCACTGCGGCGGCCAGGATGGTTTTCCACAATTTCATCGTGCAACTCCCCATGCGTTTCAGACAGGTGCTCAAACCCGGGCGATAGAAGCGTGATTTCGCCGCGGAGTAAATTGCGTTTCGTTCTGCCCGTTGGCATCGTCGGGAATGTTTTTGTCCTGGCGGCCTCATCAGCAGGTCGAAGCTTGTCGCGATGCGCGCCTTATCCCGTGGCTGTGCCGCGCAGCAGCACGTTGAGCCCGATCGCCATCACCTTGGCCGCTTCCACCATGTCCGATATGCCGACCCATTCGTCCGGCCGGTGGGCGAGGTCGAGAATGCCTGGACCATAGGCGATGCAATCGTAGATATGGCCGATGCGGGCAATGTGCTTCTGATCGTAGGTGCCCGGCGAAATGACGTAGTCGGGTTCCCGGTCGAAGATCGCCATGATGCCTTGCGCCACTGCCATGACCACCGGCGCGTCGCGCTCGGTCATCAGCGGCAGCACTTCCATCAGGTCGCGGATTTCATAGTCGAATTTGTTCCGCTCGCGCTTCAGGCGGTCGAGAATGCCGGTCACTTCACCTTTGACGGTGTCGAGGTCTTCCTCGAGCAGGAAGCGACGATCGATGGTCAGCCGGCAGGAATCGGGCACGTTGGGCGAGGGCAGGCCTGGCCGGAAATCCTCGGTCTGGCCGCCATGGATCGAATTGATGTTCATGGTCGAGCGTTTTGCTCCTTCGGGCACGACCGGCATGCGCGTCATCTTGCGGTCGAGTGCGGGGAACAGTTCGTCCTCGAATGCCCTTAGCACGGCGCCCATGTGGCGCACCGCATTGTCGCCGAGGAACGGCATCGAGCCGTGCGCGATCTCGCCCTTGGTCTCGATCTCCGCCCACCAGACGCCACGATGACCCAGACAGATGCGGTCCTTGTTCAGCGGCTCGGGAATGATGACGTGGTCGACCCTGGGTTTGGAGAAATAACCGAGGCTGGCCAGATGGGCGACGCCGCCGAAGCCGCCGGACTCCTCGTCGACGGTGCCGGATATTTCGATGGCGCCGGGAAAGTCGGGGAAGACTTCCAGGAAGGCTTCGGCTGCGATGATCGAGGCGGCCAGGCCGCCCTTCATGTCGCAGGCGCCGCGACCATAGACCTTGCCGTCCTTGACGATACCGGCAAAGGGATCAACGGTCCAGCCGTCGCCGGCTTCGACCACGTCGATATGCGAGTTGAAGTGGACGCAGGCACCGGGCGACCTGCCGTCGAAACGGGCAACGACATTGACGCGCGGGTAGCGGTCGGTGTCGCCGGGCGTGCCTTCGGCGCGGATGAATTCGGTCTCGAAACCGCGCTTCTTCCGCCGCGCGCCGAGATATTCGGCGCACGGCCGGTAAGCCTCGCCGGGCGGGTTGATGGTCGGAAAACGGATCAGCTCGGCGGTCAGCGCGACGACATCGTCGCGCCTGATATCGATTGCCTTGAGGAGTCGCTCGTTCATGCGGCGGAGTTGAGAGCGATCGTCCCGGTTTTGCAAGCCCGTTGGTGATCAAGCCCGTGCGGCGTGTCGTTGCGGCAACTATCGCGGGAAATCGTTCAAATTCGCTGCTTTGGATTGGCGAATTGGTCAAGGAGTGTGTGTTACCCCGTTCACCTGCCATTAAAAAGATGAAAAACAACGTGATGGCAGGCAGGTAAGGGGCAATCAAAGGGGTTTGGTCGCATGAAAAAGACAGTTCTCATGGCAGCCGTGTTTGTCGCGATGCTGTTCGGCGCTTCGGGGCAGGGTTGGGCAGCCAGCCTCGTCGCAAACATAGACGTGTCGTCGCAGACGATGACGGTTAGATATGGTGCGGCGGTATACCGCTGGAGCGTCTCCACCGCGCGCAAAGGCTACATTACTCCGCGCGGCAGCTATCGGCCGCAACGGACGGCGCGGATGTGGTATTCGCGCAAGTACGACATGTCGCCGATGCCTTATTCGGTGTTCTTCCGCGGCGGCTATGCCATTCACGGCACCGGCGCGGTGAGGCAGCTCGGGCGCCCGGCATCGCATGGCTGTGTGCGCTTGCACCCCACCAACGCCGCAGCCTTCTATGCGATGGTTCGGCAAGCCGGTTTCCGCAACACGCGGATCCTTGTTACCAACTAGGCTTTGACCGGCGTTTGATTCCACCGTGATCTTTCGCGGTGGGGTCGGATGCGGTTGCCTGCATCCCGGGCGTTTCGCCCGGAAAATGCTGCAGGAATAGCGCACTGGCATGGAAACGGTGCCGTTGCGTTTCTACCGGTAGCGACAGCACTCGGCGAAGGTTTGTCTGTTCGAAGGCGCTGGCTATTGATGGCCCATGCGGGCAGTGATCAAATCAGCGCTCGCCGAGGAACGAACTCAAGCGCTGGCGATGGGCGCCTTTGCCTGCTGGGGCCGCTTTCGCCGCCCGCCGCCGATCTCCCACCTTTTGTGGAACCACATCCACTGGCCGGGATCTTCGCGTACCCAGCGTTCGACCACGTCGTTGAGACGCTGGGTGGTGGCGTGGACATCGACACTGCCGTCAGCGGTGCGCGGCAATATCAATTTGTCCTCGATCTCGAGCCGGAAGCGGTTGTCTGGCAGTCTGACGCAGCGCGCCGGATAGACGTCGCAGTCGTAGTGACGGGCAAGGGTCGCCAGCACCCGATTGCTCTGGCAGGGGCGGCCGAAGAATGTCGTATCCAGGCCGTTGGAGAATTTCTGGTCGACAAGGATGCCGATGTTGCCGCCATTCTCCAGGACCCCCGCCAGCGCGAATGAGGCGCCGGCCATCGATGGCAGCAATGAGCCCATGGTCGAGCGGCGCGTCGAAAGGATGTAGTCGGCGAGATAGGGGTTGTTGGGCGGGCGAAACAGCGCCGTGATGTTCATGCCGAAGGTCGCCGCCGCCACCGGCAACAACTCGAAATTGCCGAGATGGCCGGTGAAGACGATATGCGGCCTCTGTTCGCCTGCGATCTCGACGAAATGCTCTGTTCCCTTGACCTCGACACGGCCGGGCTTGCTGGCCGCGGGATCGTAGTCGAACAGGGCGTCGAGAAAGATGTATTCGGCGGCAAGGCGGGCCATGTTGCCCCACATGTCGGAGGCGATCGCCTGGATTTCGGCTTCGCCCTTTTGCGGATAGGCCTTGCGCAGATTGTCGACGGCGACCTGATGGCGCCCCACCCAGGGGCCGACACGGCGTGCGACACGGTCGGCGAAATTCAGCGCACTGTCGGGCGGTAGCAGACGCAGCACCGAGATGATCATCATCGCCGCGCGCGCAACCAGCCAGTAGTTCAATTGGCGTAGCTGCCTGCCGTAGCGAAATTTGAGATCCCGGCGAAACTTCTTGAACACAGAGGTCAAGGCTCTAGCCGACGCGCAGGATGATCTTGCCGAACACGTCGCGGCCTTCCATGCGCTTCAGCGCCGCATCGATACCGTCGAAGTCGACCTCGGTGTCGATGACGGGTGCGACCTGTCCTGCCGCCATCTTCTGCATGGCGTTGGCCATGTTCTCCATGCGGCAGCCGAAGGAGCCGAGCAGTTTCAATTGCTGCTGGAACAGCTGCATCAGGTTGATCTGCGTCGACACGCCGGAGGTCGAGCCGCAGGTCACCAGGCGGCCGCCACGTTTCAGGCACAGCATCGACGCGGCAAAGGTGTCGGCGCCGACATGTTCGAACACGACATCGACGCCCTTTTTCTTGGTCAACTTGCGCACGACGCCCTCGAAACGGTCGTCACGGTAGTTGATGACATGGTCGGCGCCGAGCGCCTTGGCCTTGTCGATCTTGTCGTTGGAGCCGACCGTGGTGATGATCGTGCAGCCCATCCGCTTTGCCAGCTGGATGGCGGCCGAGCCGATGCCGGACCCGCCGGCATGGACGAGGATGGTCTCGCCGGGCTGCAGCCTGGCGTTGTCGAACAGCATGTGCTCGACGGTGCCGAAGGTGACGGGCGCCACCGCTGCACCGATGTCGGTCACGCCGGGCGGGGCGGGAACCAGCAGGCGAGCCGGCAGGTTGATCTTTTCCTGCGCGAAGCCATCGAGATGGAAACCGTGAACGCCCGAAACATGCTCGCAGAGATTGTCGCGGCCTTCGCGGCAGGCTCGGCAAAGGCCGCAGGTGCGGGCGCCATAGATCGACACCAATTGTCCCGGCAGCAGGCTGGAAACGCCGGGGCCGACCGCCTCGACCTCGCCGGAGGCTTCGGCACCAACGACCAGCGGCAGCTTGCGCTTGGCGAAGGCCATGCCGCGCCAGCCCCAGACGTCGATGTGGTTCAGCGCCACCGCCTTGATGCGCAACGTGACTTCGCCGAGTGCCGGCGGTGGGGGAGGCGGCAGGTCCACCGTTTCAAGACGGCGGTCCTCGATAAGTTGCAATGCGCGCATGGGGCCTGTCGGTTCAGTCTGGCTGAAAAAGGTCGCTTAGACCGGTTCCCGCGCCATGACAAGGCAAGTGTTCTGGCCGCCGAAGCCGAAGGAGTTCGACAGAACGGTGCGAACCTCGGCATTGCGCTTCTTGTTCGGCACAACGTCGAGCACGATCGCGGGGTCGGGATTGTCGTAGTTGATGGTCGGCGGAATGACGCTTTCGCGCATCGTCATCAGCGAGAACGCCGCCTCGACGGCGCCGGCCGCCGACAGCGTATGGCCGATCATCGACTTGTTCGACGAGACCGGCATCGAGCCGATCCGCTCGCCGAATACCGTCGACAGCGCCAGGTGTTCCATCTTGTCGTTCTCCGGTGTCGACGTGCCATGGGCATTGACGTAGTCGATCTCGTCTTCACTTAAGCCGGCATCGGCGAGGGCAGCGCGAACCGCGGCGATGGCCGGCGAAGCGTCCGGCTTCGAACGGGTGCGATGGAAGTCGTCCGCCTTCTCGCCGCAACCGCCCAGGATGCCGAGGATAGTGGCGCCGCGAGTCAGTGCCGCCTCAAGCGATTCCAACACCAGCGCCCCGGATCCCTCGGCCAGCACGAAGCCGTCGCGATCCTTGGAGAAAGGCTTCGACGCCTTTTCGGGAATGTCGTTGTGGGTGGAGAGCGCCGACAACAATGAGAAACGGATCAGTGCCTCGGCGGTGGCCGAACCGTCGGCGCCGATCGACAGCGCGCGCTCGCATTCGCCGCGTCTAATCGCCTCGACACCGAGCTGGATCGCGGTGGCACCGGAAGCGCAAGCCGTCGATAGGGTGATCGGCAGGCCGCGTGTGCCAAGGCGGTCGGCAAGGCGGTCGGCGATCGAACCGAACTGGGTGGTCTCGAAAATATCCAGTTCTTTCAAGCTGCGCGCCACCCGAAGCAGTCTTTCGGCGGCGGTGTCATCCTTGTTCTTGTCGGAATTGTAAAGCGAGAAGCGCTCGGCCCAGTCGAGTTCGACCGGCGGCGAGGCGAGGAAGAGCGGTCCGCTGAAATCGCTGGAATCAAGACCGGCTTCGGCCACCGCTTCAAGGCCCGCAAGCTCGGCCAACTCGTAGGTGAGCGGGCTGGCGCCCTTCGAACTCGACGGCAGGAAATCGACCATGCCGGAGATGCGGGTATTCAGTTGATCGATGGGAAAGCGGGTGATCGGGTGGATGCCTGATTTTCCCGAGGTCAGCGCCGCCCAATTGTCCGTCTTGCCGACGCCAAGCGAGGTCACCACGCCGATGCCGGTGACGGCGACAATCGGCCTGCCCATATGATCGTTCAGATTGGCCATCCGGGAGCCCTCGACCTTTTATCGTTACAGCATGGATCTCGGAGCGCCGCCTCAGGCGGCGTTGACCAGCGCCATGCCCTCGAATTGGTGATAGCCGACCGCCGTTGCAAGGACGTTTGCGGGGACGCCTTCGAACGGCGTCTCGGCTGCGGCATCGAAAATAGGGTAGGCGGCCTTGCGGTCCACAGCGAGAGCCGCCAACGCCACGGCGAAGGGAAACTGCGCTTCTTTCATGTGCCCGGTCAGCGTCGAGAAGCCACGCGCTGATATAGCCGGATTGGCATCGAGCGCTGCTTTCTCGGCTGATGTCGAGGCATGGGCGCCCGATGCGCCCGACAGGGTCAGCAATTTGCCGTTCGGCAACGCAGCCTGCTTGAGCAGCGCGGCGATCTCGACGTCGAGTTCTCCCCGTGGCCGCCTGGCGCGGCCGGAGACGACCGGCCCAAGCTCGGCATAGATCTTTCGGCCCCGGCTTGTTGCATGCTCGCGTTGCTCCAGCACCAGGAAGGCACCGCCGGAACCGGTCACGACGCCGCCGCCCTCAGCACCGTGTCTTTGCCAGACTGGCTTCCAGGGGCCGCGATGCAGATAGCCGGCGAGTTCATAGCCGAGCAGCATGTCGGAATGTTCGGTCTGAAAGGCGCCGCCGACCAGGATGTGAGTCGACTGGCCCGAGCGGATGCGCGCGGCGGCGGTCTCGACGGCGGCGACGCCGGCACCTTCCTCGCCCATGAAGGTTCTGGACGATCCCGTCACCTTGTGGACGATGGAGATGTTGCCGGCGAGCAGATTAGAAAGCTGGGCCAGAAACAAAGTCGGCCGCAATTCGGTGGTCAGCTTCTCGTTGAGCAGCACGTCGCGGTCGTTGCGGCTTTCCGAAGCGGCGAGAATGGCGGCATCGACCGCCTCGTCGCGCTCGCCACCGCCGGCGGCCACGACCATGTCCATGGTCGTGCAGAGTTCGTCATTGCCCTTGATGCCAGCGTCGTCTAGCGCAAGTCCTGCGGCGTAGGTGCCGAGTCTCTGCCAGGTTTCCATCTGGCGCTGATCGCCGCGTTTGGCGATCTGCAGGTTCCAATCGATCTCCGGTAGCGGATGGACGGTGTAGGGGGCAAAGCGCGCCGCTTCGAGCACCGGCTGCAGGCCCGGCTGCGTGAGCTTCTGCCAATGGGTGTCCGGACCTTCCCCCAGCGAGGAGACAAGGCCGATACCTGTGATGACGACGTCGCGGGGGCTGCTCATGGGCGGCTTTGTGGGTCAGGCGGCAGAGCGCGTCAAGATCGCGCGCTCAACTGACGTCAGGCGGTCTTGGCTGCGACCAGCGCGTCGATCTTGGCGCACAGGTTCTTCATGACGAAGTAATCGTCGGTCGAAGCCTTGCCGTCATTGACCTCCTGGGTCCACTTTTCCAGCGGCACCTTGATGCCGAATTCCTTGTCGATGGCGAAGACGATGTCGAGGAAATCGAGGCTATCGATGCCGAGATCGTCGATCGTGTGGCTC
Source organism: Mesorhizobium sp. M0293 (assembly GCF_040321735.1). Lineage (NCBI taxonomy): Bacteria > Pseudomonadati > Pseudomonadota > Alphaproteobacteria > Hyphomicrobiales > Phyllobacteriaceae > Mesorhizobium > Mesorhizobium sp. M0293. Next base: position 328 of record NZ_JAMYSA010000172.1, on the reverse strand, counting down.
TCGGGGGTGATGGTGTCGATATCGATTTCGCTGGTGTCGGCAATGATCTTGGCGACTTTGTCGAACGTGGTGGACAAGGGCTTTTCCTTCGGTTGCGGGCGGAATCTGTCCGCATCTTGTTTGGGCGCTGTCTAATCGGTTTTTTCCGGCAGGAAAAGGCCTGATCCGCCGGGCGCAGATGGGTAGGGTGCCTAGGAAACGCAAGAAGGGGGCCCCGGGGGCCCCCGGGGCCCGTCCACATAGTTAAAGACGGCGTGGATTTTGTTAAAGGTGGTGTGGCAACAGACCACACCCCATTGGGGGGAGGGTACAAGGCGGGGGGGGGGGT
>NZ_JAMYSA010000171.1:0-9526 GCF_040321735.1 Mesorhizobium sp. M0293 | reverse complement strand
GGCATGCATCGTGAGATACTCGGCGATGAGGCGCCGCATTGCGGCATCATCGTCAATGACAAGAACATGTTTCAACGGCACACCTCGTTTTCGGGGTTGGGCCCCGATCAGGGTTGCATTACCTGAATCTGCAATCAAAAGGCATGTATTAGTGATGACATTACTTGAAATTGAACAACTGGTTCTCAAAACCCTCAACGCTCTAGTTGCCGAAAAAGTAGAGGTCTCGATGACAACCAGAATGCGGGATCTCGGCCTCGACAGCCTCGACTATAACGAGCTTGCTACGGCGATCGAGAGCCGACTTGGCTGGTTTGTCGACGATTACAAGCTCTGGCGATACGAGTCCGTAAGGCATGTCGCCGACGCCGTCGCCAGTCAGGAGTTGCGCACCGCGGAACCACCAGCAGTGCGGCAAGTGCTGGAGTAGTGCTGTAGGCACAGGTTACGGTGAGGGCAGCTTGGGCGGCGGTAGCTATGGCCATTGCTCCGCTGTGGTTTGTATCCGTGACTGGTGTGTTTGAGAACTGTTGGGTCAGCCCGGTCCATGTCGCAGTGCCGATGCCCCCTTGGTGGCGTTGCCCGCAATTGCGATCGCTGCGCCCAGGGCACCAATGCTGACGGTCGTTGTCAGGCCACCCGTTGAATTGTTGTCAGAGGCAACAGTGCCCACCACACCATCCCAATCGGTGGTCGTATAGACCGACATGTAGTCACGGAACACGCTCTCACTATACGTGGTCACGATCGTTGCCGTCGTACCGGTTGGCACGAGGGCTGACCACACTGACAGATAGACCACACCAGAATTGAAGATGCTTTCCACCTGAGCGAGAAGGGTGGCAGCCACACCCCCAATCGTCATACTGTTGACGGTCACTGCACTTTCGGTGTCAGTGGTCTCAGTTGTCACGATGACACGACGATTAGCGTGTGGCGCGACAAGAAGCGGAATGCTGGTGTGGGTGTAAACGGTCGTGGCAGTCGAGTCTTCGTGAGTGCCATTGAAGACCAGATCTATCGGGAACATTTTCTCCCAGACGCCCGAGCTGCGCACATAGACCTGTCGAGCCTTGGTCCAGAGGCTTGAGATTTTCACCCAGACGGCGCTGGCCGCCCCCCAGACCCCGGAGGCTTTGACGTAAAGGGCCATTACGGCTGCACCCAGAAATCACCGTCCACGCCGCCAGAAGGGGCAGCGGCCGAGATCGTGACGCTGCGATTTGCCATCGTGCCGACGCCGAGAAGCGCCTTGGTCTGGGCAATGGACTGCGGTCGACGATAATTGTCCCCGGTGCCGTCACTCGACACGCGACCGACGAAGCTCGTCACAGCGTCGGCACCTGTGGCGTAGGTCGAGCGGTACAAACGCGTCGTGATATCACCAGCGCCATCGCGCTGAGGCGATGAACATGTATGGCGAGAGCAGAACGTTTGGGGCGGGGCGGGACGAAGAGGTTGCGGAGGGCTGACAAGGTCGAGACGAAGCGTTGCAGGCCTCTCGGCGATCGGACCCCTGCATCATCCGCTCCCGTTTTCGCGGCGGCACATGGGAATTCTCCGCTCCGTTGTTCAACCCCTTGTGCGACCGGTGCTTGACGTCCGGCATCACCTGTCGCTTTGCCGCTCCATACGAGCGCAGCTAGTCGGTGATCATGCGCTTCGGCGCGAGCCCCTGCTTCTTCAACAGCCGCGTCAGCAAGCGCTTGGCGGCCTTGGTGTTGCGGCGGTTTTGCACGATTTCGTCCAGCACATATCCATCCTGGTCGACGGTGCGCCACAACCAAAGCTTTTTGCCGGGCGATGGTGACGACCACTTCGTTCAGGTACCAGATGTCATTCCGGCACGGCGGCTTGCGGCGCAAGCAGCGAGCGCAGTCCAGCCCGAACTTGATGCCCCACCGGCGACTTGTCTCATACGAAACCACGATGCCGCGTTCCAGCAGCATTTCCTCAACCAGGCGCAGGCTCAGCGGAAACCGGAAATAAAGCCAGACCGCGTGGGCGATAATAGGCGGCGGAAATCGGGGGGCGTGTAGCTGACGGCGGGCGTATTCATGCCCCCCGGCGTCCATGTCGCAAATCTTGACGATTGCTTTGTGTGTCAAGCCCGCCGCAGGTCTCAACGCGTTCAATGCAGACATTGTGAAAATCGCCCTATTCCGCCTTTTTTTACCGCCCCTTAAGTCCCCCGCTCGCATGCTTGTCGATGCCATTGAACTCATAGCCATCGGCCAAGGATTTTGGAAAATATGTTTCCGCTCGCAGCAGAAAACGTGAGAGTCGCTGTAGGCCTAACGTTAAGGGGAGAGAGCGGTTTGATTGGACGAAATGGGTACCGGAGTACCGAGTCATGAAGCCACGAGGTAATCTGGTCCGACTGAAGCAATTTCAGGTGAATGAGAAGCGGCGACAGTTGCACCAGCTAGACATCATGATTGCCGATTTCGAACGCATGGCGCGAGAACTGGACTTCCAGTTAAACGCCGAGGAAACGAAGGCCGGCATCTCCGATGTCAATCATTTTGCTTATCCGACGTTCGCCAAGGCCGCTCGCCTACGTCGTGACAACGTCAAGAATTCGCAATCGGACCTTCTGCGGCAGAGAACCGCAGCCGAGCCATGCCTCGCCGAGGCTGAAGCAGAGCTCTCCAAGGCGCAAATGCTAGAATCGCGCAGCGGCAGAGGCCACGACCTCGAACCCGGCAACCGAAGCGCCATGATCGGCTGAGCCGGATGGCTTCAGCGCGCCTCATTCGCGACACCCGACTGGCCGTTGGCGCGCGAGAGGCGTGCGGGCACTGTAAAGATATCAGCGTATTGATGCAGCGATAGCTGGTCGGGACGGCTGTCATGCTGCGGCGACATACGCGATTTTGTTCCAGATTTGCATGGCGGCGTTACGCAGGTATTGGGGGAAAGTGGAACTGGTTGGCACTCGGATCATCGGTGGAAACGAACCGCTGCCGGCGGATCGGCGCCTGGCGGCAACGCCTGGCGCTTTCGGCGGCGGCGGTAACGGCAAAGCAGGCTGGCCGGTCGAGGATGAAGCGGCACCTGCGCGATGCCGTTCTGCTCACGGCCGGGAGACGGGGTCGGCCCCGCCGGCCGGATGCTGCTCGCTTGGCGCGGCATCGTAAAGTCAACCGACAGCTTATGAAGATGTGCGTACATTGGGCCATGTCAGAAGTTGCTCGTGATCCGCTCTATGGTCGCCACCGCTTTCCCGCCGAGATCATTGCGCACGCGGTATGGCTCTACTTTCGCTTTCCGCTCAGCCTGCGCATGGTTGAGGACATGCTGGCGGCCCGCGGCATCATCGTCACGCATCAGACCGTTCGAAGCTGCGCGGAGAAATTCGGACGGCATTCCGCCCAGGAGATCAATATCAGCCGGCTGCCTGGGCGATAAATGGCATCTCGACGAATGTGTCGTGGCTATCAGTGGCAAGAAGCAGTGGCTCCGGCGTGCCGTCGATCAGGACGGCTTCGTCCTCGAAGTGCTGGTACAAAGCCGCCGAAATGCCAAGGCGGCAAAGCGTCTGATGCGCAAGTTGCTGAAAGCTCAAGGGCGGACACCACGGATCATGATCACCGACAAGCTCCGATCCTATGATGCCGCCATGCGCGACCTCATGCCCGGCGTCGAACACCGGTCGCACACAGGCCTGAATAATCGAGCGGAAAATTCGCACCAGCCGACCCGACGACGCGAAAGGATCATGAAACGCTTCAAGTCGGCACGCCAGCTTCAGCGGTTCGTTTCCATCCATGATCCGATTGCCGACCTGCTCACTTTCCCTGCAATGCGCTGTCATCGGCTCAACATCGAGACCTGCGTAACGCCCCATGCAAATCTGGAACAAAATCGCGTGTGTCGCCACAGCGTGACAGCCGTCCCGGCCAGCTATCGCTGCATCAAGCCGCTGAAACTTACAGTGCCGGGCGCGCTGCTACCTGAATTTCCTTACCGCTCAATCAATGTGACAGCACCGATTCTTCTCAACCGCGGCATGCCCTAAATCGTCACTTGCGTTCCGATCTCGACGACGCGTCCGGTCGGGATCTGGAAGTACTCCGTCGCGTCGGCCGCCGTACGCGCCAGGCCGATGAACAACCGGTCCTGCCACACCGGCATGCCGGAATTGGGCGAGGCCTTGAGCGAACGCCGTGACAGGAAGAACGAGGTCGTCATGATGTCGAACTTCCAGCCTTGCTTGCGGCAGATCGCCAGCGCGCGCGGGATGTTCGGCTGCTCCATGTAGCCGAAGGTCAGCGTCACCCGCATGAACAGCTCGTTGACCGTCTCCATCTTGACCCGGTCGCTGTCGGGCACCACCGGTTGCGGCGCGGTCACCACCGAAAGGATGACGTTCTGCTCGTGCAGCACCTTGTAGTGCTTCAGGCTGTGCATCAGCGCGGTTGGCGCGCTGAGTGGATCGCTCGTCAGGAACACCGCGGTGCCGGACACCAGCTGCGGCTTTTTCTTCAGGAGATTGCCGGCGAGGAAATCGAGCGGGATTTCGTTGCGGCGGGTCTTGTCGAACAGATAGCGGCTGCCGCGCACCCAGGTCCACATAGCCAGCACAATGGTGAAGGCCACCGCCAGCGAAGCCCAGCCACCCTCGAACACTTTGACGATGTTGGAGGCAAAAAAGCCGACATCGATGAAGCCGAACAGCGCCGTCATGGCGACCGCCACCCACAGCCGCCATTTCCAGATCCGGGTCATGACGACGAACAGCAGCACCGTCGTCACCAGCATGTTGCCGGTCACCGAGATGCCATAGGCGGAGGCGAGCTTGCTCGATTCGCCGAAACCGACGACCAGCAGCATCACCGCCAGCGCCAGCAACAGATTGACGCGCGGCATGTAGATCTGGCCCGACTGCTTCTCCGAGGTGTGCAGGATTTCCAGGCGCGGCAGCATATTGAGCTGCACCGCCTGCCGGGTCAGCGAGAAGGCGCCGGAGATGACCGCCTGGCTGGCGATGACAGTCGCGGCCGTCGCCAGCACGACCATCGGGATCAGCGTCCAGCCTTCGTTCATCTCGAAGAATGGATGGCCGACGACGCCATTCTTGGCCAGCACGAAGGCGCCTTGCCCGGCATAATTGAGCAGCAGGCAGGGAAACACGATCGCCAGCCAGGCCAGCACGATCGGCTTGCGGCCGAAATGGCCGAGATCGGCATAGAGTGCTTCGGCGCCGGTGACGGCGAGGAAGATGGCGCCGATGGTCACGAAAGCGACGTCGGGCGAATTGATCAGAAACGCGACGATGTAGTGCGGGCTCACCGCCCACAGGATTTCCGGATCGGCGATGATGTGGTTGAGCCCGGAAAGGCCAATTGCCAGGAACCACACCGCCGTCACCGGGCCGAACACCAATCCTACCCCGCCCGTGCCGAAGCGCTGCACCGCAAACACCATGGTAAGAATGACCAGTGTCAGCGGCACGACATAGGGCTGGAAGGTCGGCGTGACGACATTCATGCCCTCAACCGCCGACAGCACCGATATCGCCGGTGTGATGACGGCATCACCGAAGAAAAGCGATGCCCCGACGATGCCGATGCCGAGCATCAGCGCCGAGCGCTTGGGGAAACTGCCGCGCGCCAGCGCCATCAGCGACAGCACGCCGCCCTCGCCGCCGTTATCGGCGCGCAGCACGAACATGATGTACTTGATGGTGACGATGATCGTCAGCGACCAGATGATCAATGACAAAACGCCGAGGATATCGCCGCGCTCGGCGACATTGCCGCCCGACGACGCCACCAGCGCCTCACGGAACGCGTAGATCGGGCTGGTGCCAATATCGCCATAGACAACGCCGAGCGCGCCTAGCATCAGCACCTCGGGGCTTTGCTGTTCGATTGCCGGATGGCTCGACTGTTCGACGGGTTCTGCCTCGCTACCAGTATTGGTAAGGACCATGGACGACACTCCGATAAGGGGCGGCCCTCTACCTTTGCTGCACTGCAATATCAAGTGCCGCGACGTAATGGCTCCGTATGCGGACCGCATTTGTTGCCGCACCGGCGGATTGTCTCATACGAAACCACGATCCCGCTCCCGGGCCATTTCCTCGACGAGACACAGGCCAAGGGGACCTGAAGGAGGGCCAGACCGGATGGGCGATGATCTGCGGCAGGAAACGATGGCGCTGCTTGTAGCTGACGGCATGTCTTTCTCCTTTGTGTGTCTGCCAGACGAGCGGGCGGGCACGGAAGTGGTCGCGCTCTGGCTGCCAGACATACTCGTCCAACCTGATGAAAACCTGACTTGTACACCCAGCCCAAACAGGTGCGAGGGGTCGGTCTATTACCAAAGGCTCTGAGGGCTGATTCTCTAGGGTTCGGCATTCAATACACCGAGCGCTTGCGGAGGCCGGCGTCGAACCCGCAGTGGGCAGTGTCGGCGACTCTTTCGATAATGCTCTCGCGGAAACGATCAACGGTCTTTACAAGGCCGAGGTGATCCATCGACGCGGACCCTGGCGCTCATTCGAGGCCGTCGAGTTCGCCACGCTCGAATGGGTCGACTGCTTCAACAATCGCTGGCTGCTGGAGCCCATCGGCAACATCCCGCCGGCCGAAGCCGAGGAACGCTACTACGGCATGTTGGATGAACCAGCCATAGCCGCGTGACTCAAACGAAACGGCCACCGGAATGCCCGGGGCAGTTCACATCGCATTTGATGCCAGCTTCATCGTATTTTCTTCGGCTTGGACGGGCACTTGGCAGACCCACAGAGCTGGGAACCCTTTGCCATACTACAACTGTAACATCATATCGGTTTAGCAGGTCAAGCTTTGGTGGTAACCTCATTGGGTAGAATAACTACTTTGGAGGCGAGCAATGGATCGCGATAACAAACGGGCACGTGCAGCTGCAAGATCATCTCAAGGCGTGGGGAGCAGTAGCCTCCGTGACGTTCCAGAGGGGCCATTGAGCGATGTTGCAGAACGGCTGGTAACCGCTAACCCGCGCGATACAGCGCGAAATCTTGGGGGCTTCAAAGGCCTCGGGACGCACGAGCGAACAGCCGTTCGGGGCACTCAACCCGGGCCAGAAACTGACCTCGCGAGATTTGAAAGGCGGACCAATCGTCTTGGACGATCAGCCATCGATCTGGCCGCGACATTAACAGCCGAATTGGGGTACAGCACGGATGACATAGCATTGCAGAAAGTCGGAGCGGCCAGTAATCTAGGCGATTACCTAACGCCAGGGCTGCAAGATGCTATTGTTAATCGCATTGGCAACATGGATCCGCCGTCGCAAGCTCTCGGAGCTTATTACGTTGCGCCACACTTCAGTAAGTTTACTGACGAAAACAAATCTCGCATTCTTGATCAGGCCATTGGATTGGCTTCTTCTGATCCGGATGGCAATGTCAGGATGATGGCATCCAATGCTATTCTCAACATGTATCAACAGTTAGACGCAAACCAACAGGCCCAAGCTCACTCAGTTTTTCCCGGCATGCAAGACATCTTGCCGCACATGCCGCCGCCGCAGCATGCAGCAGAGGAACGGAGTGCGAATCTGGACGGCCACATAGCAGGTATTGAGGCTGCAGTCCGTGATACAGTAGGCCCGCAAACCTCGTATGAACAGCTGCAGCGGGGTGCTCAAATCGGGCGGTCCATAAACCACGCCTTCAATCACGCCCGAGAGGACCTAATGGAGGCCACCAGAAGCAGAGATCGCTCCGGCCGTTGAGGTCTCGGCCATGGTACAGTGACGCTTTCTCTCCCGAATTCCGTTTACGGCCTTGCCGTTTCCAATTCGCTGGCCGTTGACGTACCTGCTTAGTGTAACTTTCAAAAACCACGTCTGCCGGGTGATGCGCTGCAAGCATCGCACCACCCGCTGCGGCATCGATCTGTCGAGCGGCGACATCGCGCGACGCCGGTTCGGTCTCTGAAGCACGCGCAGCATTAGCTACGGCTAATCCGGCAATGGAACAATGCTTTCAACAAAAACGACGCCCCCCAACATAGCCATTAGCATCGCGTGCTCACTCGCCGTGGGCTTCTGTGCGGCAAGTCTTTACGCAACCTTCCGCCACGGCGGCAGCGGCGAGGCTCTGATGGCGTTTGATGTCCGTGCCTTTTGGTTTGAGACGCCCTTCTATTTGGGTTTCGCAACCCCCGTTTTCTATCGGGGCGCGGCTATCGTGCTCTCGACGTCCGCGGTCGTCTTGCTGATTCAGCAGATCGTATTGCGCCGCAAGCTCGAACACCACGGGACGGCTCGTTGGGCTCGAGTGGATGAAATGCGACGCACGGGATATCTGCGACGATACCGTGGCGTGACAGGGCCGGTGTTTGGGAAGACAAGTGGCCCTTTCTGGCCTGGCTACTACCTGACCAATGGCGAGCAGCCTCACAGCCTCATCGTTGCACCGACCCGCGCTGGCAAGGGCGTCGGCATAGTCATTCCAACGCTACTTACATTCAAAGGCTCGGTGATAGCTCTGGACGTCAAGGGGGAGCTCTTTGAGCTCACCTCGAGGGCGCGCAAAGCCGCAGGTGACGACGTGTTTAAATTCGCGCCGCTGGATTCGGAGCGGCGCACAAACTGCTACAATCCGCTGTTGGATCTTATAGCGTTGCCTCCACAGCAGCAATTCACCGAAGCCCGCCGCTTGGCCGCAAACCTGATTACGGCCAAGGGGGAGGGCGCGGAAGGTTTCGTCAGCGGCGCGCGAGATATCTTTGTCGCGGGAATCCTTGCCTGCATCGAGCGGGGCACGCCAACAATCGGCGCCGTCTATGACCTCTTCGCCCAGCCGGGGGAGAAGTTTAAGCTCTTCGCGCGACTCGCCATGGAGACCCAGAACAAAGAGGCACAACGCATCTTCGACGACATGGCGGGGAACGATACGAAAATCCTAACCTCCTACACTTCCGTGCTCGGCGATGGCGGGCTCAACCTGTGGGCGGATCCCGCTGTAAAGGCGGCCACAAGTCGCTCGGACTTTTCGGTCTATGATCTTCGCCGTCGCAGAACGTGCATCTATCTTTGCGTTGGTCCGAACGACCTTGAGGTGATCGCGCCTCTGATACGCTTGTTTTTTCAGCAAATCGTTTCAATTCTGCAGCGGTCGCTGGCCCGCCGGGATGAAAAGCACGAGGTTCTCTTCCTGCTCGACGAGTTCAAGCACTTGGGTAAGCTGGAGGCGATCGAGACCGCAATCACGACTATCGCGGGCTACAAGGGGCGTTTCATGCTCATCATCCAAAGCCTTTCGGCACTGACGGGGGCTTATGGAGAGGCTGGCAAGCAGAATTTTCTCAGCAATACCGGACTGCAAGTGTTCATGGCCACGGCTGATGACGAGACTCCGAACTACATTTCCAAGGCCATCGGTGAATACACGTTTGAAGCAAAATCGATTTCTCACAGCCAGGCGCGAACGTTCGACTGGACCATTCAGAATTCACATCAAGGTGCACCGCTATTGCGTCCCGAACAGGTTCGGCTGCTCGATGACGACTACGAGATTGTTCTCATC
>NZ_JAMYSA010000170.1:0-9599 GCF_040321735.1 Mesorhizobium sp. M0293 | reverse complement strand
CGCCCCGCCGAAATCGTGCTGGCGACCAGGGGGATCAGTGTCTCCGGCACCCTATCCGATGCCTCCATCGTGGTCAGAGCTGGCGAAATCGTCGGCCTGGCGGGCCTGGTTGGCTGCGGTCGTAGCGAACTTTGCCGAGCCGTATTCGGCCTGGAGCGTGTGACGTCCGGTGAGATCGAACTCCATGGCGAGGTGGTCAGAGCGCCAGTGCCGCACAGCATGTTGCGTGCTGGACTTTGTTACTACCCGGCCGATCGCGGCGCCGAGGGACTGGCGCTTGGCCGGCCAGGCCGCGAGAATGTGACCATGGCCGCGCTCGACGACCCGAGACTGTCCCAGGCCGGACTGCTCAAGTTCTGGCGCGAGCGCCGGGCGATAGCCGCGCCGTTGAAGACACTGGGTCTACGACCGATGGCGCCGGAACGCGCGGCGTCGTCGTTTTCGGGAGGAAACCAGCAGAAACTCGTGCTGGCGCGCGGTCTGATGCGTCCTGTCTCGGTCCATATTTTCGATGAACCGACGGTCGGCATCGACGTGGGCGCTAAAAGCGAGGTCTACAGGCTTATGAGAAGCCTGGTCGAGAATGGCGCGGCTATTCTGCTGTCATCGTCCGAACTGCCAGAGCTCGTTCACCTGGCGAACCGCGTCTATGTCATGCGCGAAGGGCGCATAGTCGCCGAACTCAAAGCCGACGGCATCACCGAGGCCACTGTGCTGCGTCACTATTTCGACGCCGAAACCGGCGCCACGGAGGCAGCATGAGCCCTGACACGCTGCGGCGCCGTTTTCTGGAAACCGGCGGGATCGTCATCCTGCTTCTGGTCGCGGTTGCGGCCGCGGCCGCGATCATCGAACCGCGTTTTCTGAACCGCCTGAACATCCTCAACGTCCTGCGCAATTTCTCCTTCCTGGCGGTTCCGGCGATCGGCCAGATGATCGTCATGACCACGGGCGGTTTTGATCTGTCGGTCGGCGCCACCATGGCCTTGGCGTCCGTGGTCACGGCCGCGGCGATGGCCGCGGTGCCCGACGCGCATGGGCTCCAGCTGCTGATGCCGGTAGCGCTGGCCTTGGCCTTCGGCGCCTGTGTTGGCCTGGTAAACGGCACGCTGGTGGCGCGCCTTTCCCTATCACCTTTCATGGTGACATTGGCATCGTTGTCGATCGTCGCGGGACTTACGCTCTATTACACGCAGGGTATCCCGATCTATGGCGTTTCCGACGCCTTCGTCTATGCCATCGGGCGAGGGCAGGTGCTTGGCCTGCCGCCGGCCTTGCTGCTGGCGATCGTGGTGATCGCCATCGCCATCATTCTGCAGCGTCGGACCGCGCTCGGGCGCCACTTCTACGCCGTCGGCGGCAACGTCGGCGCCGCCCGGCTGTCGGGCGTGCGCACACACCGTGTGTTGATTACCGCGTATGTGCTCTCCGGTCTCCTGGCCGCACTCACCGGCGTGCTGATCACCGCCCGTATCGGTTCCGGCCAGTCGACGATCGGCGGGACGCTCGGACTGGAGACGATCGCAGCGGCGGTGATCGGCGGCGTTTCATTGCGCGGCGGCTCAGGCCGCGCCGAGAACGTCGCCATGGCGGCGCTGTGCCTGGCGATCATCGCCAATGCGATGAACCTCACGCAGATCGACAGCAAATTCCAGACGCTGGTGCTGGGTTCGGTGCTCATCGGCGCATTGGCTTTCGTCCGAATTGTTCAGGGGAGGCGGGCCAATGTCTGATCGTCCAGACATGGCGGCTCCGGTTGTTCTTGACCGCGCTCGCCCGGACATCCGCCAGTTCGCGGCGCAGGCCAAGCTGCCGGGGCTCATATTCCTGGCCCTGCTGGTTCTCGGTCTGCTCGACCCGCGTATCGTTTCAAGCGGCAATCTCTGGAACATCGCGATCCAGACCAGCTATCTCGCACTGTTTGCCATGGCGCAGACCATGGTGCTGCTGACGCGCGGCTTCGACCTGTCGCTTGGTTTCACCGTCTCGCTCGTCAGCGTCATATCGGCGATGGTGATGACCGGAACCGGCGATATGCCCATCCTGTGGGGAATCGCCGCCGGCCTCGGCGTCGGGCTGCTTATCGGCGGGCTGAACGGCTTCCTCATCGCCGGTATCGGCATCAATCCACTCGTGACGACGCTTGGCATGGCCAACATTGTCATGGCACTGGCGTCAACCGTCAGCGGCGGCTTTCCCGTGCCGGGCGTTCCCGAGGCCTTCACGGACGCCTTGGCGGAGGGACGGCTGATCGGCATTCCGGTGCCCATCCTGTTCGCCGCGCTGTGTTTCGCACTGCTGTTCCTGGTCCTGCGCTTCACCGTATTCGGGCGCGGCCTGTATCTCATCGGCGCCAATCCTCGCGCGGCGAAGGCGGCGGGCGTTCGAACCGGACGCGTCGTTGCGATCGACTACGTGGTCTGCTCGCTGCTGGCCGCGATTGGCGCCATGCTGCTCACCGCGCGCACCGGATCGGGCGAGCCCAATCTCGGCGGCAACCTGACCCTGGAATCGATAGCGGCGGCGGTGGTCGGTGGCGTGCGGCTGAGCGGCGGCGAGGGAGGCGTCACCGCGGCTCTGCTCGGTGCCCTGTTCATCACGATCATTTCCAACGCCATGAATCTCATGCAGGTCGACGGCTATCTGCAGCAGGTTCTTTTGGGCCTCATCATTCTGGCCAGCCTGATACTGGGCCGCGATCACAAGAAACGCTAACAGCTTCGGACCTTAAATGGCATATCAAGTCTGCATCGATATCGGTGGAACCTTCACCGATTGCCTGGTTTCCGAGCCAGGTGGGAAAATCTCGATCTTCAAATCGCCCACCACGCCCGGCGAATTCGAGAAGGGGTTCATCAACGTGCTGCACGTGGCGGCCGCTGGATACGGGCTCGATCCCGCGGCGTTCATGACCAAGATCGACTTGATCGTACACGGCTCGACCGTCTCGACCAACGCGCTGGTCGAGCGCAAGACCGTCAAGGTCGGATTGATCCTCAACGAAGGACATCAGGACATCCTCGTCCTGCGCGAGGGGCCGCGCAAGGGCGCCTTCCAGTGGCGGCTCGACTATCCCGAGCCCTATGTCCCGCGCCACCTGACGAAGACGGCGCGGGGCCGCGTCGATGCGCGCGGGCGGGAGCTCACGCCTCTGTCGAGATCCGATGTCGAGGCGGCGATAGCCGACTTCCGGCGCTATGGGGTCGAAGCGATAGCGGTCGGTCTGCTTTGGTCGGTCGTCAATCCCATCCATGAAACAACGGTGCGCGATATCATCGCGCAGGCATGGCCGGAGATCCCGGTCACGCTTAGCCATGAAGTCAATCCGATGTCGCGCGAGTACAAGCGCATCATCGCGGCCGCTATCGACGCGTCGATCAATCCGATCGTGCGCACCTACATCGAGGACTTGCGGCAAGCACTTTCGCAGGCGGGTTTCCAGGGCGAGCTGCTGCTCGCCAACTGCGTCGGTGGAATGATGCCTCCCGCCGAGATGCTGCGGCGGCCAATCTACAGCGTCATGTCGGGGCCGACGCTGGCGCCGATGGCGGCGCTGGCGCTGAGCGACGAAGCCAACGTCATCGTCGGTGACATGGGCGGCACCACCTTCGACGTCTCGGCTTTGCGTGACCACCAGATCATCGTCACCCCGGACAGCATGATCCACGACGACTCGCTGGGGATCGCGAAAGTCGATGTGAGATCGGTCGGCGCCGGCGGCGGGTCCATTGCCTGGGTCGATGATGGCGGCCTGCTGCGTGTCGGGCCACAGAGCGCTGGCGCGCGGCCGGGGCCGGCATGCTACGGGGCGGGCGGCACCGCGCCGACGGTCACCGATGCCAATGTCGTGCTCGGCATCATTGACCCGGATTATTTTCTCGGCGGCCGGATCAAGATCAGCCGCGAACTGGCCGAGAAAGCGGTCGCGAGCATCGCGACGCGGCTCGGCATCCCGCTGCTCGACGCGGCTTACGCCATCCAGACCACCAGCAACCACAACATGGTCGGGGCCATCGAGGAAATCACCATTCGCGAGGGCATAAACCCACGCGACAGTTTCTTTGTCTGCGGCGGCGGCGCGACCGCCATCCACATCGCCGAGATGGCCGACATATTGGGCTTGAAACGCTACATGATCCCGCGCTTCATGGCCGGGCTGAGCGCGTTCGGCGGGTTGATTTCGGATATCACGCGCGAGGAAAGCGCGGTTTTCCTGACCTCGACCCGGCGCTTCGACGCCGCTGGCGTCTCCGACATCCTGGCGCGGTTGAAGGTGTCGGGCGAGGCATTCCTCGAACAGGCCGGCGTTGAGCCCGAGCTGCGGCGTTTCGAGTTCTCCTTTCTTGGTCGCTACGAGTACCAGTCCTGGGAAATCGAGGTCCATTTCGAGGCCAATGAGCCGCGCCTCGAAGCGGAAAAACTCCCAAGTCTCGTCGAAGCGTTTCATCAGATGCACGAACGCATTTATTCGATCAGATCCGACCGCGACATTGTCGAATTCACCAACTGGAAGCTGCGCGCGGTGGGCAAGCGGGCTAACCAGGATGCCTGGAAGGATTTCAGGCTGGCCGACCAGGCGACGGCGCCGGTCGCCAAGACCCATCGGTCAGCTTATTTGCACGAAACCCGGCGGACGAGCTCTCTGCCTGTCTACGACATGGACCAGCTGGGCGCGGGGGCGGCGCTTGATGGGCCATGCCTGGTGGAGGCGACGACGTTCACCGCCTTCCTCAAGGACGGACACCGCGGGCGCGTCGACCCGCAAGGCAACATTGTCGTGACAGTCGATTGAGACTCAAACCTTCCCGAACAAGGCATCGTAAAATGAATTCACCTGTCATTCGCCTGGAGACGCCAACGCGCCGCGTCGATCCGTTCCTGATGTCGGTTCTCAAAAGCCGGTTCGAGGCGGTGGTGCGGGAAATGACGCTGGTCGTGATGCGGGCCAGCCGCTCAGCGGTGATCAAGAACGCCCGCGACCTGAGCTGCGCGATCCTGACCTATGATCACCGCCTCGTTTCCACCGAGGACGCGCTGCCGATCCACGTCATGTCGATGGATCTGGCGACCCGTCCGATAACGGAGTTGTTCGACGATATCGCCGACGGCGACATCTTCCTCAACAACTGCCCATACACTGGCGGCACCCATCATGCCGACCTGATCATGGCGATGCCGATCTTTTTCGACGGCAAGCCGCTGTTCTGGGCCGTGGCGCTTTCCCACCACGCCGATACTGGCGCGCCGACACCTTCGACCTATCTGCCATTCGCCAAGAACGTTTATGAGGAAGGGATCCACTTTCCCTGCGTGCGCGTGGTCGAACAGCACAGGGAGAAGCAGGACATCCTGCGCATCGGCATGATGCGCAACCGTGTTCCAGACATCTGGCTGGGCGACGTGCGCGCCCAGATCGGCGCCTGCAGGACCGGTCGACGCCGTCTGTTGGAACTGCTTGAAAAATACGGCCGCGACACGCTGCTGGATTTCGTCGAGGACTGGTTCGACTACGGTGCGCGTCGCGCCATGGCCGAGATCGCCAAATTGCCGAAGGGCAAGTTCTCCTACGAAGTCCGCCATGACCCGGTCCCCGGCGTGGCGGAAGAGGGCATCCCGGTCCGGATCACCATCGATGTCGACCCTGAAGCCGGCGAGATCACGGTCGATGTGCGTGACAACATGGACAACGTCCCTGGCGGTCTCAACCTTTCGGAGAACACCTGCACGGGCTCGTGCCGCATCGGCGTCTTCAACAATCTCGACGACGGCATCCCGCACAACGAGGGTGCCAAGAGCCGGATCAAGGTGTTGATGCGGGAGGGAAGCGTGGTCGGCAAACCCCGCTACCCCGTAGGCACCTCGGTGGCGACCACCAATGTCAACGACCGCTTGATCATCGCCGGCAATTGCGTGTTCTCGACGATGGGAGAACCCTATGGCCAGGCCGAGAGCGGCTCGCACCTGCCGGCGGGGATCGGGGTGATTTCAGGCAAGGATCCGTTCAAGGACGGGCAGCCCTACGTCAATCAGGTCTTCATTGGCTACGCCGGCGGCGGGGCGCGTCACGGCTATGACGGCTGGTTGACATATTGCGGGCCGGCGAATGGCGGCCTGATCGCGCTGGATTCCGTGGAGGTGGATGAATCCATGTATCCCATCATCATTGAATCGCGCGGCGTGGTGGCGGACACGCAAGGCATTGGCGAGTTCGAGGGCGCTCCCGCGGTGGGCGGTGTCTTCTATCCCGTCGACCATGAGATGACACTGGTCTACTCGGCCGACGGCACAACCTTTCCGCCGCGTGGCGTGCTCGGCGGCGGTGACGCCAAGGCCAGTCATAGTGCCAAGCGCGGCACGGACGGCAAGCTGGTGGAATTGCCGGCCTTCCATGAGGAGGCGTGCCGCGCCGGCGAGCGCATCGAGTTCGTTGCCTGTGGCGGCGGCGGCTACGGCGACCCGACCAAGCGCGATGTCCGCCGTGTCGCGGCCAGCGTTGGCCGCGGCTGGCTAACAAGCGAAGCGGCTCGCAAGTCCTACAAGGTTGCCCTGGTGCTGGACGCCGAGCAGGGCGTCTGGGCCGTCGACCAGGATGCCACCGCGCGCCTTCGGGCGGCCTGAGCCAGCGCGAAGAGAGGTCGCCAGCAAATGACCGGCGGCTTCGATCACGCCCGCTTGGCGGCCGCGTCCTGCTCGTCGAAATACCGCAACAGGTTCATGCCACCGCGCACGATGTCGCGTTCGATCGCCTTACGCGCCACCTTCTTGTTGCGGGTCCGGAACGCTTCGATCAGCGTCTCGTGCTCCTCCGCGCCGATGTAATCGTTCTCGGCCTGCAGATAATACACGTTAAGGATAGGGCCCATCGAGACCCACAGGCTTTCGATCTGGGCGATCAGCATATCCATCTTGGACAGGCGGTAGACGCCGAAGTGGAATTCACGATTGGCGCGACGGGCGCGGTCAGCATCGCCGGACGTTTCGCCGGCCACGAAATCGCGATGGATCTCGACCAGTTTTGCAATGTCCGCCTCCGAAACATGCTCGACGGCGAGTTCGGCCGCGAGTCCCTCGAGCGCGATGCGAATGAGCCGGACCTGCCAGTAACGCGACCGGGTCAGCTCTGGAACGGTGATGAACCGCCCCGACCGCAGTTCCAGCGCCTGCTCGCTGACGAGCCTGAAACAGGCCTCGCGCACAGGCGTGACGCTGGTGCCCAGCCGTTGCGCCAGATCCTGCATCAACAGCCTTTCGCCGGGCCGGAAATTGCCGGCGATCAGGGCTTCGCGCAGCGAGATATAAGTTCTCGCCGACAGACTGCCTTGCTCGATTGGCTGCATCGTGCTCATGGTCCACCGCTGCAATCTTGGCCGCACCGAATCGGCAACGGATAGTGCGAGACGCTCTTATATCCTATAAGTCCGTTGCGAAACATGGCTAGGAGCTGGCGGGTTTCCCAGCGGAGAGCTTGCGCAGGATTGTCTCGATGATATCCAGCGATTTCTCGACTGTCGCCCGGTCATGGCTCCCTGACAGGTAGAGACGCTTGAGCGGAAGCGGCTGGCCGATCAGCCGGTTCGCCACCATCTCTCTGCGGAATGCAAGATCGAAAACATCGTCGTTGCCCAGCAAGTCCTGGTAGTCGCGGTAAGGACCGCTGAGGAAATAGATCAGCCAGACCGAGCCAAACCCGGCGCTCTGCGCGGGCAGGCCGAGGCGATCGATAATGCCATCCAGCTGCGTGCGCATGAAAGCGCCGAGGGCAAACAGGCGGTCGTAGAAGCCTGGTTTCGACAGCTCCCCGATCGTCGCCTGCATGGCGGCGAGCGTCGACGGCGTGCCGTTGAAAGTACCGCCCATGAACACGGATCCTTCCCCGGTCCGGCCGACGAGCGCCATGAGATCGCGACGACCGGCCACCACGCCAACGGGATAGCCTGAGGAGGCCGCCTTGCCGAAGGTCGCGAGATCAGGCGTGACGTCGGCGATCGACTGATAGCCGCCGAGCGCGTGGCGAAAGCCGGTGATGACCTCGTCGAAGATCAGTACGACGCCATGTTCGCTGGTCAGGCGACGCAGGTCGCGCAGGAAAGCATCCGTGGCAATCACCGACCCCATATTGTGAGCGATTGGCTCGATGATGATCGCCGCGACATCGCCTGGATTGGCCTTGAGATAATCCTCGACGGCGCCGGCATCGTTGTAAGGCAGCACGATCGTGTGACGGGCGGCATCCTCGAGGATGCCAGCACTGATGGGATCGTACTTGCCGATCGCCTGCGCGTGCGACTGTACGTTCATGGCGACATAGTCGTGCCAGCCATGATAGCCGCCTTGGAACTTGATGATGCGCTTGCGACCGGTGGCGGCACGGGCAAGGCGCAGGGCGTGATAGGTCGCCTCCGATCCCGAATTGCAGAAGGCGACGAGATCCGCGCAAGGGATGCAGTCGACCAGCGCCTCCGCCACCTCGATCTCCAGCCGCATCGTTCCCGCACCGACAAGATCGATGTCCTGGGAGACCGCAGCGATGCGTTCACGCACCGCCGGATGACAGTGGCCAAGCACATTGGCGCCGAAGCCGCAGTGGAAGTCGGTGTACTGGTGTCCATCGACGTCGTAGAGAAACGCACCCTGCGCCCGGGCAAATACATGCGGCGCGCCGAGCCTGCGGCTCGGGCTGAGCAATCCGCCCGGCATCACCGCACCGGCGCGCTCAATGAGTCGGGCGGTGTTATTCTGATCGGTCATCGGAATGTCCGTGCATGGCTATGGTCCGCCGGCTCAGCCGAGGGCTTCAAGAACGGTGGCCTCGATTCCCGCCGCGTCCAGCCGGTAGTGCTTGTAGAGATGCGTTGGCGGCGCAATCAGGCTGTATTCGTCGCGGATGCCATGGCGTATCAACCGTGCCGGGCTGCCCGCCTCCGCCAGGATTTCCGCCACGGCGCCGCCCAGACCGCCCAGGATATTGTGTTCCTCGATGGTTAGAATGAAGCGGGAGTGAGCCGCGGCCGAGAGCACTGCCTTCGTATCCATTGGCTTCACCGTATGCATGTCGATCAGTCCGACGGATTTGCCCGCCGCGCGCAGCGCGCGGTAAGCCTCCCTTGAGGGATGGACCATCGAGCCACAGGCGATGATGGTCAGGTCCGATCCTTCGCCGTGAACGATCGCCTTGCCGAACTGGAAGTCGACGCCGTCGTCTTCATAGACCAGCGGTTCCTGGCCGCGGCCAATGCGGAAGTAGATTGGCTGGGCATGATTGACAGACGCCTTGACGGCGGCCGCCAGTTGCGGGCCGTCAGCCGGCGCGACGACCGTGAGGTCGGCGATGCTTCGCATGATGGCAAGATCTTCCGTCGCATGGTGGGAGGTGCCGTAGAAGCCGAGTGAAATACCGGCATGATGACCAATCAGCCGCACCGGCAGCGCCGAATAGGCGACGTCGGTTCTGATCTGTTCGCAGCACAGCAGCGCCAGGAAAGAAGCGAATGTAGCGACGAACGGCACGGCGCCGGTGCTGGCCATGCCGGCAGCAGCCGAAACCATGTTCTGCTCGGAAATGCCAAATTGCGTGAAGCGTTCGGGAAAGCGTTGCGCGA
>NZ_JAMYSA010000169.1:0-9791 GCF_040321735.1 Mesorhizobium sp. M0293 | reverse complement strand
ATTCGACGGCGCCGGCGCGGTGATGCGGAAACACCATGTTGGGCCGAAACGAAAGCGCTGAACTCGACGGCAGGTTATCGGCCAGCCAGCCCAACGCCTGCTTCAGCCGCTCCAGATGCATCGGCTCGCAGACCGGTTTCAGGATCGAGAGATCAATCACCTCGCCGAGCCGCTCCGGCAGATAGGGCGGTTCCGGCTCGCGGCGCTGCGTCTGGACGAAACTGCCGCGGCCGATCTCGCCCGAAATCAGCCCGCGGCGGATCAGTTCCTCATAGGCGCGGCTGACCGTCTGCACCGAAAGCTTGAGGTCGTCGGCCAGCCGTCGATGCGTCGGCAACCGTGCGCCATTGGCCAGGCGCCCGTCATGAATGGCGCGCGCGAACTGGTCGGCAAGCGACTGATAGGCTGGCCGCCGGATAAGCGCGGGATCGGGTTGCCACAATGTCATGACTTATTAGAGATCGAAATCAGTGCAATTGACAATCGAAATAATGCGCCGTCATGGTGCAGTCGACGAAAAAGTGGATGCTGATGACTGCCGCGAAACTCGACCCGATCGACCTGAAAATCCTCGACGCCATCCAGCGCGACGGACGCATCACCAAGCTTGCGCTGGCCGAGCAGGTCGGCCTGTCGCCGACGCCGTGCTGGATGCGGCTGCGCAAGCTGGAAAAGGCCGGCATCGTCTCTGGCTATCACGCCAGGGTCGCCATGCGTGTCGTCGCGCCAGTCGCCACCGTGCTGATGGAGGTGACGCTGGCCAACCACCGCCAGGCCGATTTCGACCGCTTCGAGCGCGTCATCCGCGACATTCCCGAGATCGTCGCCTGCTGGTCGGTCGGCGGCGGCGTCGACTATGTGCTGAAGGTGATGGCGCGCGACATTGATGCCTATCAGCGGCTGGTCGATGGCTTGCTCGAGCGTGAAATCGGCATAGATCGCTACTTCACCTACATCGTCATCAAGACGGTGAAGGACGAGATTGCGCTGCCCATAGCGGACCTGTTGCCGGCGTCGTCGTAGGGTCGGAGAAATCGCCTGCCGCGGCGACGCCATAGAGAGAAACTCTCTACATCAAGGCATCCAAACAGCCTCTCTGTCTGCACAGGTCGGATAATCTTCCCGCATCAGTCCGAACCGGGAGGCATCGACCATGTCCGCGCATTTCGCTCGCTCGCATCGCCATGAAGCGCTCGATCGCCTGGCCGACCGCCGGCTGCTGCGTGAACTCGCCTATGTCGATGGTCACTGGACGGCAAGCGAAGCCGCTGAAAGCTTCGAGGTCACCGATCCGGCCACCGACACGACTGTCGCTTTTGTCGCCGCGCTAGATGCACGGCAGACGACAAAGGCGATCGATGCCGCCGCACGCGCCTTTCCGGCCTGGCGGTCGCTGTTGCCGCAGGAGCGTTCTAAAATCTTGCGAAAATGGTTCGAGCTGATCATTGCCGCCAAGCAAGACCTCGCTTTGCTGATGACGCTGGAACAGGGCAAGCCGCTGCAGGAGTCGCTGGGCGAAATCGACTATGCCGCCTCCTTCGTCGAGTGGTACGCTGAAGAAGCAAAACGCCTGAACGCCGAGAGCGTCACCAGCCATCTGCCGAACGCCGAAATGATGGTGCGGCGCGAGCCGCTCGGTGTCGTCGGTGTCGTCACACCGTGGAATTTTCCGTCGGCGATGCTGACCCGCAAGGCGGCGGCGGCCCTTGCCGCCGGTTGCACCATCGTTGCGCATCCGTCCTCGGAGACGCCGCTGTCGGCGCTTGCATTAGCCGAACTCGGCGAGCGTGCCGGCCTGCCCGCCGGCGTCTTCAACATCATCACCGGCAAGGCTTCGACCATCGTCGGACGGATGTGCGAAGATCCACGCGTTCGCGCCATGAGCTTCACCGGCTCAACCGAGATCGGCCGGCTGATCGCCGCCCAGAGCGCGCCGACGATGAAGCGGCTGGTGATGGAGCTTGGCGGGCATGCGCCGCTGATCGTCTTTGCAGACGCCGACATCGACAAAGCAGTGAACATCGCCATCGACGCCAAATTCGCCACGTCGGGCCAGGACTGCCTGGCCGCCAACCGCATCTATGTCCAGCGCCCGGTTTACGATCGCTTCTGCGCCGCTTTCGGCGAGCGCATCGAGACGTTGCGGACCGGCAATGGCCTTGCCGGCGACACCGACATCGGACCGCTGATGCATGAGCGCGCCGTCAAGAAGGTCGAGGAGCAGGTCGCAGATGCCCTGACCCACGGTGCTCGCTGTCTCACCGGCGGCAAGCGCCATGAGACCGGGCCGCTGTTCTACCAGCCGACGCTGCTGGCCGATGTCAGCGATGAAGCGCTGATCATGCGCGAAGAAACGTTTGGGCCGGTCGCTGCGGTGACGCCGTTCGACAGCGAGGATGAGGTGATCGCCCGCGCCAATGCCACCGAATATGGCCTCGTCGCTTATGTCGTGACCGAAAACGGCGCCCGTCAGCAGCGCATGGGCCGCGCGCTCGACTACGGCATGGTCGCCATCAACCGCGTCAAGATCACCGGCGCGCCGATCCCGTTCGGCGGCGTCAAGCAATCCGGCATCGGCCGCGAAGGTTCGCGACACGGGCTCGAAGCTTTCACCGATCTAAAGTATCTCTGCCTGGACGTCGCTTAGATTTCGCCCGGCCATTTCTCTCAAGGAGTCAAAAAATGCTCGACCAGTCCAACGAACTCGCCGCCTGGGATCGCGATCACTTGTTCCATCCCTCGACCCATATGGGCACGCACGCGCGCGGCGAGAGCCCGACGCGCATCATGGCCGGCGGTGAAGGCGTCACTGTGTGGGACAACAATGGCAAGAAGAGCCTCGACGCCTTCGCCGGCCTCTATTGCGTCAATGTCGGCTACGGCCGGCAGAAGATTTCAGACGCCATCGCCGCCCAGGCGAAGAACCTCGCCTACTACCACGCCTATGTCGGCCACGGCACCGAAGCCTCGATCACGCTCGCCAAGATGATCATCGACCGCGCGCCGCAAGGCATGTCGAGGGTCTATTTCGGCCTCTCGGGCTCCGATGCCAACGAAACCAACATCAAGCTGATCTGGTACTACAACAACGTGCTCGGCCGGCCGGAGAAGAAGAAGATCATCTCGCGCTGGCGCGGCTATCACGGCTCGGGCGTGATGACCGGATCGCTGACCGGGCTCGACCTGTTCCACAACGCCTTCGACCTGCCACGCGCGCCGATCCTGCACACCGAGGCGCCGTATTATTTCCGCCGCGCCGACCGCTCGATGAGCGAGGAGCAGTTTTCGCAGCATTGCGCCGACAAGCTCGAGGAGATGATCCTGGCCGAGGGGCCGGAGACCGTCGCCGCCTTTGTCGGCGAGCCGATCCTCGGCACCGGCGGCATCGTGCCGCCGCCGGCTGGCTACTGGGAGAAGATCCAGGCGGTGCTGAAGAAGCACGACGTGCTGCTGGTCGCCGACGAAGTGGTGACGGGCTTCGGCCGGCTGGGCACCATGTTCGGCTCCGACCATTACGGCATCAAGCCGGACCTGATCACCATCGCCAAGGGCCTAACCTCGGCCTATGCGCCGCTGTCGGGCGTCATCGTCGCCGACAAGATGTGGCAGGTGCTGGTGCAGGGCTCCGATAAGCTCGGCTCGCTCGGCCATGGCTGGACCTATTCGGCGCATCCGATCTGCGTTGCCGCCGGCGTCGCCAATCTCGAACTAATCGACGAGATGGATCTTGTGACCAATCCCCGCGAGACCGGCGCCTATTTCCGCGCCGAACTGGCCAAGGCGGTCGGCGGTCACAAACATGTCGGCGACGTGCGCGGCGACGGCATGCTGGCGGCGGTCGAGTTCGTTGCCGACAAGGACGACCGGGTGTTCTTCGATGCTTCGCTCAAGATCGGACCGCAGGTTGCGACGACGCTTGCAGCAAGCGGGGTCATCGGCCGCGCCATGCCGCAGGGCGACATTCTCGGCTTCGCGCCACCGCTCTGCCTGACCCGCGAAGAAGCCGACATCGTCGTTTCGAAGACCGCCGATGCGGTCAAGAGCGTGTTTTCCAATCTCTGAGATCGACTCATGAATGCCATGACCAGAACCCTCCCCGCCACCATGGCCGCCGTGCTGCTCACAGGGCACGGCGGACCGGAAAAGCTCGTCTATCGCAGCGATGTCAAAGTGCCCGTGCCTGCTCCTGGTGAGGTGTTGGTCAAGGTCACCGCTTGCGGGATGAACAACACCGATGTCTGGGTGCGCCAGGGCGCCTATGGCACGGAAGAGGATGCTGCCGCCGTGTCGACGTGGCGGCGTCAGGGCAACACGCTGAGCTTCCCACGCATCCAGGGCACCGACACCGTCGGCACCATCGCTGCTGTTGGCGAAGGCGTTTCGCCTGATCGTATCGGCGAACGGGTGATGGTCGATTTCTCGATCTACAACCGCGACGACGATTCGCTCGCCGACATCGACTATATGGGCCACGGCCGCGACGGCGGTTACGCCGAATATCAGGCCGTGCCGGCCGAGAATGCTCATGTCGTCGACACGGACATGAGCGATGTCGAGCTCGCCACCTTCTGCTGCGCCTATCTGACCGGCGAACAGATGCTGGAACGCGCGAGCCTGAAAGCCGGCGAACGCGTGCTGGTCACTGGCGCCTCGGGCGGTGTCGGCTCCGGCATCGTGCAGCTGGCACGGGCGCGCGGCGCCATCCCCTATGCCGTCGTCGGCAAGGGCAAGGAGCAGGCGGTGCGCGACATCGGCGCAGAGGCTGTCATCACCCGTGGCGTTGCCGACCTGCCGCATGCCGTGAACGAGGTGACCGGCGGCCAGCCGATCGACGTGGTCGCCGACCTCGTCGGCGGCGCCATCTTCAACGACCTCCTGCGCATCCTGCGGCCCGAGGGCCGCTACACCACGGCGGGCGCTATCGCCGGCCCGGTCGTCCAGCTCGATCTCAGGACCATGTACCTGAAGCAATTGCAGTTGCATGGCTCGAGCCAAGGCACGCGCGCGGATTTCCGCCGCATCGTTGGATACATCGAGGCGAAAAAGATCCGGCCGCTGGTCGGCGGCGTCTACAAGCTCTCCGATTTCCACCATGCGCAGGCGGACTTCATCGCCAAGGATTTCGTCGGCAAGCTGGTGGTGGTGCCGGATGCGATGTGGGGTTCGGCTATCCTAGCAACTTGACCACGTCATTGAGCTGATGCCGACCAGCGACGGCGAGGTCTACGGCTTCAAATACGTCAACGGCCACCCGAAGAACATGTGACGCGCGATGTCTTATCGAACAGCTCCCAGCGGCGGAAATCGTCCTCGATGTAGCCGACGAGTTCGACGGGGAAGCGCTCGACACCGATCTTCAGCACCAGCTTCATCATGTGGTCAACGCTGACGAAGGGGACGATGTCGAGATTGGGAATCATTTTTTCTTATCCTTGCCGCATGCAGGCGGTCAGTCCTGGCGATGCGCGTTGTGCGCCTTCATCATCGCCGCCAGGGGCGAACGGCGCGTCTGGATCGACATTGGAGCCCTCTCTGCGAACAACGCTCTACTCGAAAAACCGATTGGGTGGCCGCTTCAGGCCGAGATTTTCGCGTAGCGTTGATCCCTCATATTGCCGCCTGAAGATGCCGCGCCGCTGCAGTTCGGGCACGACCTTTTCGGCAAAATCATCAAGCCCGGCAGGTAGGTGGGGAAACATGATGTTGAACCCGTCGGAGCCTTCAGCGATCAGCCATTCCTCCATCTCGTCGGCGATTGTTTCAGGCGTGCCTACAAAAGCAAGGCCGGAATAGCCGCCCAACCTCTGCGCAAGCTGCCTGACGGTCAGGTGCTCCTCGCGCGCTAGTTCGATGACACGCTCGCGGCCGCTCTTGCTGGCATTGGTCTCGGGGATTTCGGGCAAGAGCCCGTCCGGGTCAAAACCGGACGCGTCATGTCCGATGGCGATCGACAGCGAGGCAATGCCGCTCTCATAATAGACGAGGCTGTCGAGCTTCGCCCGTTTGGCCTGTGCGTCCTCGAGGCTGTCGCCGACCACGACAAACGCACCGGGCAGGATCTTGATGTCGTCGCGCGAGCGGCCAAGTTTCTCCGCACGGCCTTTAACATCGGCAAAGAAACGCTGCCCCGAGGCGAGATCGGCATGGGCGGCAAAAATGACTTCCGCCGTTTCGGCAGCCAGTTGGCGTCCTGCCTCCGACGCGCCGGCCTGGACGATGACCGGCCAGCCCTGCACCGGCCGCGCGATGTTGAGCGGACCGCGCACCGAAAGATGCTCGCCCTTATGGTCAAGCACATGCAGCTTTGCGGGGTCGAAATAGAGCCCGCTTTCGGCGTCGCGGATAAAGGCATCGTCGGCGAAGCTGTCCCACAGGCCGGTGACGACATCGTAGAATTCCCGTGCCCGCCGATAACGCTCGTCATGCTCGACATGCTCGTCGAGGCCGAAGTTCAGCGCCGCGTCAGGGTTGGACGTGGTGACAATGTTCCAGCCGGCGCGTCCGCCGCTGATATGGTCCAGCGAGGCGAAGCGGCGGGCAACATGATAGGGCGCGTCGAACGTCGTCGATGCGGTAGCGACCAGCCCGATATGGTCGGTGACGGCGGCGAGCGCCGACAGCAGCGTGAACGGCTCGAACGACGTGACAGTGTGGCTGCGCCGCAGCGCCTCGATCGGCATGTTGAGAACGGCCAGATGGTCGGCCATGAAGAAGGCGTCGAATTTCGCCGCCTCCAGGGTCTGGGCGAAGCGTTTCAGATGCGCGAAATTGAAATTGGCATCGGGATAGGCGCCCGGATAGCGCCAGGCGCCGGTATGCAGGCTGACAGGACGCATGAAGGCGCCAAGGCGCAATTGTTTCTGTGTCATTTGACGGATATCTCGAACGTTGGAGATTGAACAAATCTGGGCGAGGATCGGCCTCCGACAAGGCGCGGGGAAGGTATTGGGTTCCACCGCCACGCGCTTCCGCAGCATTCGCTTCCCCGCCGCCAGCGCAAAATGGCACAGCGCTGCGCCGGCAGGCCGCAGCGAGCTTTATGGGCTCAGTGATGCTGCGACCGGCGCAGATATGTCTCCAGCCAGAGACTGTAGCGTGAGCCGCCGAAGCACAGCGCGAAATAGATCAGCGCAGCGAACAGATAGGCCTCGTCGTAGTAGCCGAGCCACTGCGGATCGGTCGCCGAGGATCGGGCCGCATTGAGCAGGTCGAAAATGCCGATGACGGCAAGCAGCGATGTCGCCAGCAGGAAGCCGATCGCCAGATTGACCATGCCGGGAATGACCAGGCGCAGCGCCTGCGGCAGGACAACGAGCTGCATCGTGCGCCAATAGCCGAGGCCAAGCGCCGTGGCGGCCTCATACTGGCCCGCCGGGATCGCTTGGAGGCCGGCGCGAACGACTTCGGCGACATAGGCCGACCAGAACAGCGTAATCATGATCATCGCCCGGACATTCTTGTCGATTATCTGGCCATTCGGGATGGCCATTGGCAGGATGAGCATCGCCACATAGAGGATGGCCACCATCGGCGTGCCACGCATCAGTTCGATAAAGGCAATCGCAAGCGTGCGCAGGCCGCCCATGCTGGAGCGCCGCGCCAGTGCCAGCAGGATCGCCAGCGGCGTCGCCAGGCCGAAGCAGACCGACCATACGAACAGCGTTACGGCCAGCCCGCCCCACTGGTTCGAAGGGACGGCGGGAGGCACCAGCGTGCCGGACATCAGGATCCAACTGGCGGCGATCACGACAAACCAGGCGGCGAGCAGTCCCTTGCGCCAGTATCGCGGTTGCGCGGTGATGACGAGAAGCCCCAGCAACAGCACCATGACGACCAGTGGCCGCCATTGCAGCGCCGGCGGGTAGAAGGCGAACAGGATGAAGCGGAACTTTGCCGCCACGAACGCCCAGCAGGCGCCGGTGGCGAGCGCACAGTCGGCCGACGTTCCTGTCCATGTCGCGTCGAATATGCCCCAGCGCAGCAGCGGCGGTACGATCCAGCCCAGCAGCACCACCGTGACGACGGTGATGATCGAATTGAGCGGCGTGCCGAAAAGCCCGATTTTCAACGTCTGCAGCGTTGCCGAAGATCGCCATGCCCGCGCATCGAGAGCCTCGGAGATGCTCATACCCTTGCTCCCCTTAGAGCGACACGCTTGTTGTACAGGTTCATCGCCGCCGAGACGGACAGGTTGATTGCCAGATAGATGGCAATCAGCAGCGTCAGCGCTTCGAGCGACTGTCCCGTCGTGTTGGCCGTGGTGTTGATGATGCTGACAAGGTCAGGGTAGCCGATGGCGACAGCAAGGCTGGAATCCTTGGTCAGGTCCAGATAGCTGGACGTCGTCAGCGGCGTGATGACGCGCAATGCCTGCGGCAGCACGATGAGGCGCATGATCTGACCGTTGTGCAGACCGAGCGCCCTCGATGCCTCCCATTGACCGCGGTCGACCGACTGGATACCGGCTCGCACGATCTCGGCAATGGCGGCCGAGAATTTTACCACGAGGCCGGTCAGCAGGGCCGCGAATTCCGGAGTCAGATTGTAGCCGCCACGGATGTTGAAGCCGGCCAATGCCGGTATGTCCCAGGTCGCGCCGGCGCCGGTCAGTGGAAAGGCCAGCAGAATGCCCCCCAGCAGTCCTGCGGTTGCCAGGCCTAGCCGCCTGACGGGCAAACTGCCCTTGCGCCGCGACCATGCAAGGAAAGCCAGGTAGCTTGTGACGAGGCCGACAAGCAGCCAGAGCGTCGAAACCGACATCCCATGAAAGCCAAGCCCTGGAACAAACACGCCCCGGTTGGTGAGGAAGAAGCTGTCGAAGACCGAGAGTGCCTGCCGTGGCGACGGAAACGATTTTGCCAGCGAAATCCAGAAGAAGAGCTGAAGCAGAAGCGGCGTGTTGCGGATGATCTCCACATACCAGCGCACAAGCGCCGCCAGCAACAGATTGCCCGACAGGCCGGCAACACCGAGAACGACGCCGAGAATGGTGGCCAGCACACAACCAAGCGTGGCCGCTTTCAGCGTGTTGAGAAGGCCAGCCAGGATTGCGCGCGCATACGGATCGCCCGCCTTGAAGGCGATCGGCGCTTCGCCAATCTCGAAATTCGCCGGCCGGCTGAGGAATTCGAAGCCTGGCGTGATGCCGATGCGAGCCATCATCCCAGCCGTGTTGTGGCCAAGCAGCCAGAACAGGGCGATGACCGCCGCGATCACAGCGACCTGCGTCAGCGGCCAGTTGCCCCACCACAGGGACATCTTGCGCAAAATGCCGGGTCCGTCTGGACCCGGCACGGTTTCGTCAGTCAATGACATGGATCGAAGGGGCTTAGCGGAACGGCGGCGAATAGAGCAGACCGCCATTGGTCCACAGGCTGTTGTAGCCACGCTCCCAACCGAGCGGCTTCAAATTGCGGTCGTAGATTTCGCCATAATTGCCGACAGTCTTGATGATGTTGTAGGCCCATTTCGGATCGAGGCCGATTGCCTGGGCGAGCGACGGGTCGACGCCGAGAAAGCGCTGGATGGCCGGGTCTGGCGATTTGAGGAATTCGTCGACATTCTTGCTGGTGATGCCCCATTCCTCGGCCTGGATGGTGGCGTTGACCGTCCAGTTGACGATCTCGAGCCAGCGGTCGTCGCCGCCGGCGATCGCCGGTGCAAGTGGTTCCTTCGACAGTCGCTCGGGCAGGATGATAGAGTCGTCGGGCTTCTTCCGCGGGGTGCGCGTTCAGACGCGATCGGGCGTATCTTGCGTGTTGGCATAGACGCGGCCTGGCTCCCGCGCGGTG
>NZ_JAMYSA010000168.1:0-9870 GCF_040321735.1 Mesorhizobium sp. M0293 | reverse complement strand
GCGGGCGCACACCCGCGACCCGCGGGCGCGGGGCGCGGGGGCGGCTCCTGTGTGGGCTGCGCGGCCCCGGGGCCGGGCCCCACCCCCCACGACGGTGAAGCTCTTGGCGAAGATGTTGTTGAAGCCACGCTTCGGCAGGCGCCGGTAGAGCGGCATCTGGCCACCCTCGAAGCCGTTGATGGCAACGCCGGAGCGCGCCTTCTGGCCTTTGACGCCGCGACCGCCGGTCTTGCCGGAGCCGGAGCCGATACCACGGCCGAGACGCTTCTTGGAGTGCGTCGCGCCGTCATTGTCACGCAGATCGTTGAGTTTCATCTGAGTTCTCCTGCGCTCTGGCTCAGCCCTCGTCCACGACGCGGACGAGATGCTGGACGGCAGCGATCATGCCGCGCACGGAGGGCGTATCTTCCAGCGTGCGCTGCTTGTGCATCTTGTTGAGGCCGAGGCCGACCAGCGTCGCGCGCTGTTCCTTCGGACGGCGGATCGGCGAACCGATCTGCTCAACGGTGATGGTCTTGGTTGCTTTCTTGGCCATGGTCAAAATCCCTGGTCAGATCGACTATTCTTCAGCCGCAACGGCGGTGCCGCGGCGGGCCTGAAGGGTCGAATACTTGATGCCGCGAGCAGCAGCCACATCCTTGGGATGCATCTGGCTCTTCAGCGCGTCGAAGGTGGCGCGAACCATGTTGTAGGGGTTCGACGAACCCATCGACTTGGCGACCACGTCATGCATGCCGAGCGTCTCGAAGACAGCGCGCATCGGGCCACCGGCGATGATGCCGGTACCTTGCTTGGCAGCGCGCAGCAGCACGCGTCCGGCGCCCCAGCGTCCTTCGACGTCGTGATGCAGCGTACGGCCCGAGCGCAGCGGCACGAAGATCATGTCGCGCTTGGCCGATTCAGTTGCCTTGCGGATAGCTTCCGGCACTTCGCGCGCCTTGCCGTGACCAAAGCCGACGCGGCCCTTCTGGTCGCCGACGACGACGAGTGCTGCAAAACCGAAGCGACGGCCGCCCTTGACGACCTTGGCGACGCGGTTGATGTGGACGAGCTTGTCCACCATGCCGTCATCGCGTTCTTCACGATCGCGGCCGCGGCCGCCATCCCTACGTTCCTGTGCCATATCCTGTTCCTTGTTTTTTTCCGGAAGCACGGTTGCTGATAAGATCCGGTGCCTCTGTGGGTCACCGGGGGCGAAAGTTATTCCCTTCGCATAATCTTTATCCGAAAAGTCTGCAACTTTTCGGGATCATGCTTAGAAGCTCAAGCCACCTTCACGGGCAGCCTCGGCGAGCGCCTTGACGCGGCCGTGATAGATGTAGGCGCCGCGGTCGAAGACGACTTCCTTGACGCCGGCCTTGGTGGCGCGCTCGGCGATCAGCTTGCCGATCGCGGCGGCGGCGGCGGTATCGGCGCCGGTCTTGAGCGAACCCTTGAAGTCCTTCTCAAGTGTCGAAGCGGCAGCGATGGTGTGGCCCTTGGCGTCGTCGATGACCTGCACGTAGATGTTCTTCGACGTGCGGTGGACCGACAGACGCGGACGCTCGCCGGCGACCTTCTTGATCTGACGGCGGACGCGCTGCGCGCGGCGCTGCGTGGATTCCTTGGTACCCATGATGGTCTTCCTTGCCTTCAAAAAACGGGGGCCGCCATATGCGGTAGGCGAAAGCGCCTCCCGCGACCGCTCCCCGCGGCGTTGATTTGCAGTGAATGGTGAATGGAAAAATGGAGAACGGTAGAAGCGGAGTGCCACCCGGCCCCTGCTCTATCCTACTGCCATTCACCATTCACCATTCACGACTACTTCTTCTTGCCTTCCTTGCGGACGATCTTCTCGCCAGCGTAACGGACGCCCTTGCCCTTGTAAGGCTCGGGGCCGCGGTATTCGCGGATCTCGGCCGCAACCTGGCCGACCTGCTGCTTGTCGATGCCGGCCACGGTGATTTCAGTCGGCTTCGGCACCGTGATGGTGATGCCCTGCGGCGTCTCGTAGACGACGTCATGGCTGAAGCCAAGTGCCAGCTGAAGGTTCTTGCCCTGAAGTGCCGCGCGATAGCCGACGCCGGTGATCTCGAGCTTCTTCTCGAAACCGTCCTTGACGCCCTGCAGGATGTTGACGATCTGCGTGCGCGACATGCCCCACTTGGAGCGGGCGGCCTTGGTCTGGTCGCGCGGCTGGACAGCGATCTCGCTGCCTTCCATCTTGACCAGCACTTCGTCGTTCACCACGAACTTCAGCTCACCCTTGGGGCCCTTCGCCGTCACGGTCTGGCCGTTGACGGTCGCGGTCACGCCCTGCGGCAGCGAAACGGGTTTCTTACCAATACGAGACATTTTTTTGTCCTCGTCACTTCTCTTGTTTCAGGTCTCTGTCTTCGGGAACGATCCGAAGACCGGATTCCACTTTGCGGTCAGCTGCCAGATCAGAAGATCTGGCAGAGGATTTCACCGCCGACGTTCTGTTCACGTGCTTCGTGGTCGGCCATCACGCCCTTCGGTGTCGAAAGGATGGCGATGCCGAGGCCGTTGGCGACCTGCGGAATCGACTTGGCCGAAACATAGACGCGGCGGCCTGGCTTCGAGACGCGGGCGATTTCGCGCACGACCGGCGCGCCGTCGAAATACTTCAGCTCGATCTCGATTTCGGACTTGCCGTTGTCGAAGTCGGTCTGGCTGTAATCGCGGATATAGCCTTCAGCCTTCAGCACGTCGAGGACGCGGGTGCGCAGACGCGAAGCCGGCGTCGAAACGCTCGACTTCTTGCGGCCATACGCGTTGCGGATGCGGGTCAGCATATCGCCGAGAGGATCGCTCAATGACATGTTATGTCCTCCTTACCAGCTCGACTTGACCAGGCCCGGGATCTGGCCGTTATTGCCGAGATCACGAAGCGCGATGCGCGATACTTTGAGCTTGCGATAGTAGGCACGCGGACGGCCGGTAACTTCGCAGCGGTTGCGGATGCGGATCTTGGCCGAGTTGCGCGGCAAGGCAGCAAGCTTCAGCTGAGCGCGGAAGCGCTCTTCCATCGGCTTGGACTGATCCATGATGATCGCCTTGAGGGCAGCCCGCTTGGGACCGTACTGGTCGGCAAGCTTGCGGCGCCTGTTGTTCTTCTCGACTGAGCTGGTCTTTGCCATTTCAGATTTTTCCTTTTCTCGCTGCCGTTACTGGCGGAAGGGGAAGTTGAAGGCCTTGAGCAATGCCCTGGCTTCGTCGTCCGTCTTCGCAGTCGTACAAACGATGACGTCCATGCCCCAGATCTGATCAACCTTGTCGTAGTTGATCTCCGGGAACACGATGTGTTCCTTGATGCCCATGGCGTAGTTGCCACGGCCATCGAAGCTCTTCGGATTCAGTCCGCGGAAGTCGCGGACGCGCGGCAGTGCGATGTTCACGAGGCGGTCGAGGAACTCGTACATGCGTTCCTTGCGCAGCGTGACCTTGGCGCCGATCGGCATCTTCTCGCGGACCTTGAAGCCGGCGATCGAGTTGCGGGCGCGGGTGACGACGGCCTTCTGGCCGGCGATCATCGCCAGGTCTTCGGCCGCGATCGAAGGCTTCTTCGAATCGGCGGTCGCTTCGCCAACGCCCATGTTCAGCACGATCTTGTCGATGCGCGGAACCTGCATCTCGTTGTCGTAGCCGAACTGTTCCTGCAGCGCCTTGCGGATGGTCTCGTTGTAGACCTGCTTGAGGCGCGGCGTGTTCTGGGCCTTGGACTGTTTGCTTTCAGCCTTGGGCTTCGTGGTTTGAGCCTTAGCCATTGATGACTTCTCCCGAGCGCTTGGCGACGCGCACCTTCTTGCCGTCCTTCTGGAAGATGAAACCGACGCGGGTCGGCTTGCCATCCTTGGGGTCGGCCAGCGCGATGTTCGACAGCTGGATCGGCGCTTCCTTGGTGATGATCCCGCCCTCTTGGGACTGGGACTGCTTCTGGTGACGACGGATCATGTTGACGCCGCGCACCAGCGCGGTGTCTTCCTTCGGCTGTACCGAGAGGACTTCGCCCGAACGGCCCTTGTCCTTGCCGGCCAGCACGACGACCTTGTCGCCTTTTCTAATCTTTTGCATTGGTCCGGCTCCTTACAGCACTTCAGGCGCGAGCGAGATGATCTTCATGTGGTTCTTGGCGCGGAGTTCGCGCGGAACCGGTCCGAAGATACGCGTGCCGATCGGCTCTTTCTTGTTGTCGACGAGAACGGCCGCGTTCTTGTCGAAACGGATCACGCTGCCGTCCGGGCGGCGGATGTCCTTGGCCGTGCGAACCACGACCGCCTTCATCACATCGCCCTTCTTCACGCGGCCGCGCGGGATGGCTTCCTTGATCGACACCACGATGATGTCGCCCACGGAAGCGTATTTCCGCTTCGAGCCGCCCAGCACCTTGATGCACATGACACGACGGGCGCCGGAATTATCCGCGACGTCGAGGTTTGTTTGCATCTGAATCATGACTGGCCGCCTTCTTCTTTTCTAACGGGACAGGCTCAAAGCCCCTCCCCGGTCTGTCCAAAATTCGTTGTTTACGCCCGAGGTCAGGCTTGGTCCGAAGACACGACGATCCAGCGCTTATCCTTGGAAATCGGCTTCGATTCCTGGATGAACACCTGATCGCCTACCTTGTGGGCGTTGTTCTCGTCGTGCGCCTTGTACTTCTTGGTCATGCGCACGGTCTTCTTCATCACGGGATGCGTGAAGCGCCGTTCGACCTTGACGACAACCGTCTTCTCGTTCTTGTCGCTGACGACGGTGCCCTGCAGAATGCGCTTTGGCATGGTTTTCGTCCTTAAGCCTTCTTAGCCGCGGACTTTTCCGCAGCGATGGTCTTGATACGCGCAATATCCTTACGGACCTGTCTCACGCGCGCGGTCTTCTCGAGCTGGCCGGTGGCCTTCTGGAAGCGCAGGTTGAACTGCTCCTTCTTCAGGCTGGCCAGGTCGTCGGTCAGCTGGTCCTGGGTCTTGGTCCGGATGTCTTCGGCTTTCATGATCAGCCCGTCCTTATTCTGCGATGCGCTGCACGAAGCGCGTCTTGACCGAGAGCTTGGCCGCGCCGAGACGCAGTGCCTCACGGGCGGTTTCTTCGTTGACGCCGTCGATCTCGAACATGATGCGGCCCGGCTTGACGCGCGCCGCCCAGTAATCGACCGCACCCTTGCCCTTACCCATGCGGACTTCGGTCGGCTTCGAAGTGACCGGCACGTCCGGGAAAATACGGATCCAGACGCGACCGGCGCGCTTCATTTCACGTGTGATCGCGCGGCGGGCCGCCTCGATCTCACGCGCGGTGACGCGGTTCGGCTCAAGCGCCTTCAGCCCGAAACCACCGAAATCCAGATTGGTGCCGCCCTTTGCGGTACCATGGATACGGCCCTTGAACTGCTTGCGGAACTTTGTGCGCTTTGGCTGCAGCATCGTTCTAACTCCAAATTCCTAAATGTCTCAGGCGTTTTCGCGACGACGACCGCGTTCGCGATCACCACCACCGCCATGCGCTGCATCGCTTTCGCTGGCCCGACGCTCCGAAGCCATCGGGTCATGCTCAAGGATCTCGCCCTTGAACACCCAGACCTTGACGCCGCAGATGCCATAAGCGGTGTGCGCTTCGGCCGTGCCGTAGTCGACGTCCGCACGCAGCGTATGCAGCGGCACGCGACCTTCGCGATACCATTCCATACGCGCGATCTCGGCACCGCCGAGACGGCCGGCGCAGTTGATGCGGATGCCTTCGGCACCGAGGCGCATCGCCGACTGAACGGCACGCTTCATGGCGCGGCGGAAGGCGATACGACGCTCGAGCTGCTGGGCGATCGACTGGGCGACCAGGGTCGCGTCGATTTCCGGCTTGCGCACTTCAACGATGTTGAGGTGCGTCTCGGACTTCGTCATCTCCATCAGCTTCTTGCGAAGCTTCTCGATGTCGGCGCCCTTCTTGCCGATAATCAGACCCGGGCGCGCGGCATGGATGGTGACGCGGCACTTCTTGTGCGGACGCTCGATGACGACCTTCGAGATGGCAGCCTGCTTGAGCTCCTTCTCAAGATACTTGCGGATCTTGATGTCCTCATGCAGCAGCTTGCCGTACTCGCCGGTGTTCGCGAACCAGCGCGAATCCCAGGTGCGGTTGATGCCGAGGCGAAGACCGATCGGATTGACTTTCTGGCCCATTATGCGGCCTCCCCTTTTTCTTCGACTTCACGAACGACGATCGTGAGGTGCGAGAACGGCTTCTCGATACGGCTGGCGCGACCACGGCCACGGGCATGGAACCGCTTCATGACGACCGACTTGCCGACATAGGCTTCCGCCACGATCAGTGCATCGACGTCCAGGTCGTGGTTGTTTTCCGCGTTGGCGATTGCCGATTCCAGCGTCTTCTTGACCGTGCCGGAAATCCGCTTGGCCGAGAATTCGAGATCGGAAAGCGCTGTCGCGACCTTCTTGCCGCGGATCAGCGCGGCAACCAGGTTCAGCTTCTGCGGGCTGATACGGATCGTGCGCAACACGGCGCGCGCTTCGTTATCAGCAAGCCTGCGCGGAGCTTTGGCCTTGCCCATGATTATTTCCTCTTCGCCTTCTTATCCGCGCCGTGACCGTAATAGGTCCGGGTCGGAGCGAATTCACCGAACTTGTGACCGACCATGTCCTCGTTCACCGAGACGGGAACATGCTTCTGGCCGTTGTAGACACCGAAGGTGAAGCCGACAAACTGCGGCAGGATGGTGGAGCGACGGCTCCACATCTTGATCACCTCATTGCGACCACCTTCACGAACCTTGTCCACCTTCTTGAGAAGGTAGCCGTCAATGAAGGGGCCTTTCCAAATCGAACGAGTCACTTGGCGTTACCTCTTCTTAGCTCTTGCGCTGATGGCGCGAGCGCAGGATGAACTTGTCGGTCGCCTTGTTGGACCGCGTCTTCTTGCCCTTGGTCGGCTTGCCCCAAGGCGAAACCGGATGGCGGCCACCCGAGGTGCGGCCTTCGCCGCCGCCGTGCGGATGGTCGACCGGGTTCATGGTCACGCCGCGATTGTGCGGACGCTTGCCACGCCAGACCGTGCGACCGGCCTTGCCGTCATTGATGTTGCCGTGGTCCGGATTGGACACGGCGCCGACAGTGGCCATGCAGGAGCCGTGAACGACACGCTGCTCGCCCGAGTTGAGGCGCAGGATCGCCATGCCCTGGTCACGACCGACCAGCTGGCCATAGCCACCTGCCGAACGGGCGACCTGAGCGCCCTTGCCCGGCTTCAGCTCGATGTTGTGGACGATGGTGCCGACCGGCATCGAAGCCAGCGGCATCGCATTGCCCGGCTTCACGTCGACCGCTTCGCCGGACACGATCTTGTCGCCGGGAGCCAGACGCTGCGGAGCGATGATGTAGGACAGCTCGCCATCGTCATACTTGATCAGCGCGATGAAGGCGGTGCGGTTCGGATCGTATTCAATGCGCTCGACCGTGCCAACGACGTCGAACTTGCGGCGCTTGAAGTCGATGATGCGGTACGAACGCTTATGACCACCGCCGATGAAGCGGGCGGTGATGCGGCCATGGTTGTTGCGACCGCCCGACTTGGTCAGGCCTTCGGTCAGACCCTTGACGGGCTTGCCCTTGTAGAGGCCCGAGCGGTCGACGATGACCAGCTGACGGGTGCTGGGCGTTACCGGGTTGAATTTTTTCAGTGCCATGTTTCTGTCCTCGCGGCCTTGCTCAGAGACCCGTCGCGACGTCGATCGACTGGCCATCGGCCAGCGTCACAATCGCCTTCTTGACGTCGCTCTGGCGGCCAACCGTGCCACGGAAGCGCTTGATCTTGCCCTTGCGGACAAGCGTGTTCACGGCCATCACCTTGACGCCGAACAGCGCTTCGACGGCGGCCTTGATTTCCGGCTTCGACGCCTTCTTGGCGACGTTGAAGACGACCTGGTTGTTCTCGGAGGCCATGGTCGACTTTTCGGTGATCGCCGGCGAGACGATCACGTCGTAGTGACGAAGGTCGGTCATTTAAAGCGCTCCTCGAGAGCCTCGACGGCGGCCTTCGAAAGGACCAGCGTGCCGCGGCGTAGAATGTCGTAGACGTTGATGCCCTGGATGGGCAGTACGTCGATGTTCGGGATGTTCGTCGCCGCGAGCTTGAAATTCTTGTCAAGCTCGGCACCGCCGATCAACAGGGCATTGGTCAGGCCCAGCGTCGCGAAATTCGCGATCAGCGCCTTCGTCTTGGCCTCGGTCAGCTTCAGCTCGTCGATGATGATGATCGACGCGCTCTTGGCTTTGGCCGAGAGAGCATGCTTGAGGCCAAGCGCACGAACCTTCTTCGGCAATTCGTGCTCGTGGCTGCGAACGACCGGGCCGTGAGCCTTGCCGCCGCCGCGGAACTGCGGAGCGCGTGCCGAATGGTGACGGGCGCGGCCCGTACCCTTCTGCTTGTACATCTTGGCGCCGGTGCGCGCGATCTCGGCGCGGCCCTTGGTCTTGTGCGTGCCCTGCTGCTTCTTGGCAAGCTGCCAGCGCACGACGCGCTGCAGGATGTCTTCGCGCGGATCAAGGCCGAAAATCTCCTCGGAGAGTTTCACCTTGCCGGCGTCCTTGCCGCCAAGCGTTGTGATCTTGAGATCCATTATTCCGCTCCCTCTGTGGCCGGAGCCTCGTTCTTAGCAGCTGCCGCAACGGCGCGGATCGCGGCGGGCTTCGGCGCATTGGCCGGCAGTGCCACCTTGGCCGCATCGCGGACCAGGATCCAGGCGCCCTTCGATCCGGGAACCGCACCGCGGATCAGGATCAGGCCACGGTCGGCGTCGGTAGAGACGATCTCGACATTCTGCGTGGTGACGCGGGTGTCGCCCATGTGGCCAGCCATATTCTTGCCCTTGAACACCTTACCCGGGTCCTGGCGCTGGCCGGTCGAACCGTGCGAACGGTGCGAAACCGAGTTACCGTGCGTGGCGCGGCCACCGCCCATGTGGTGACGCTTGATGACGCCCTGAAAACCCTTGCCGATCGTCGTGCCCGTCACATCGACCTTCTGGCCGGGGACGAAATGCTCGACGGTGATCTCGGCGCCGACATCGATCATGTTGTCGGCGGAGACGCGAAACTCGGCGACCTTCGCCTTCGGCTCGACGGAAGCGGTCGCGAAATGACCGCGCAACGCCTTCGACGTGTTCTTCACCTTGGCCAGGCCAACGCCGAGCTGAACGGCGGTGTAGCCATTCTTCTCTTGCGTACGTTGGGCCACGACCTGGCAGTTCTCCATCAGGAGAACGGTGACGGGAACATGTTCCCCGGCATCGTTGTAGATGCGGGTCATTCCCACCTTCTTTGCAATCACACCTGAACGCATCGGTTCAATTCCTTTAGAGTTCCGGGCCAGGGGCACCGCCCCTTACCGCGCTCTCATTCCCTTAGAGCTTGATCTCGACGTCGACGCCGGCGGCCAGATCGAGCTTCATCAAAGCATCGACCGTCTGCGGGGTCGGATCGACGATGTCGAGCAGACGCTTGTGCGTGCGCATCTCGAACTGCTCGCGGCTCTTCTTGTCGACGTGAGGCGACCGGTTGACCGTGAACTTTTCGATCCGCGTCGGCAGCGGAATGGGGCCGCGGACGTTGGCACCGGTGCGCTTGGCCGTCGACACGATTTCCTTCGTCGAGGCGTCGAGCACGCGGTGGTCAAACGCCTTCAGGCGGATGCGGATATTCTGTCCGTTCATGCGTCACTTCCTTGTTCTGGCGCGGCGCGGGCAGCGCCCGCGACAGATCGGTTTAAGTCCAAATTACTCTTTGATGGTGACGACGATGCCGGCACCGACGGTGCGGCCGCCTTCACGGATAGCGAAGCGCAGCTTCTCTTCCATGGCGATCGGCA
>NZ_JAMYSA010000167.1:0-10075 GCF_040321735.1 Mesorhizobium sp. M0293 | reverse complement strand
TTTGCTCTGCGGTCGCGCGCGGCCCGCTGGGCTGCCGCGGCGGCGTGCGCGCTCGCGCCCGCGCGCCGGGCCCCCCCCCCCCCCCCCCCCCCCCCCGCCGCGCTCACACCGCAATCCTTGGCCGCCCTGACGCCCCCGCCATCACATGCGCCTCGATGAACATGCGCTGGGCTTCGACGGTCGAGACGCGAAATTCGGTCAAAACGTCGATCTCGGCGCTGTCGGTGCCGGCCTCTTTCGCGCGCTCCGCGACAATGGCACGGACATCAGCTTCGGCCGCTGCGATCGCCGCCGCCTCGTCGAGGAAGTCGCGTACGGTTTCGCCCGAGGCAAGGCGAAACAGCCCTTCCTTGGGCTGGCTGACCCGCGCCTCGGCCGATACCCTGACCTGGCCGACGACGGCGCCGAGCGCGTTGGCGACATCGGTATCCTCCGGCACCACGCAATCATTGCCGATCAATGGCGGCAGGCCGGCATAGTGCAGCGGCGCCGAGGCGCCGAGGCCGATGACCGGCCGATCGAGCGCAACGGTTAGGCGAGCGATGCCGGGATGCGCATCGACGGCGCGCTGCACCAGAGCGTGCGCCACC
This sequence comes from Mesorhizobium sp. M0293, assembly GCF_040321735.1. Classification (NCBI taxonomy): domain Bacteria; kingdom Pseudomonadati; phylum Pseudomonadota; class Alphaproteobacteria; order Hyphomicrobiales; family Phyllobacteriaceae; genus Mesorhizobium; species Mesorhizobium sp. M0293. Next base: position 9,485 of record NZ_JAMYSA010000167.1, on the reverse strand, counting down.
GTCGACGCGCCGTCGAGGCCGTCCTCGGCAAAGGCGGTTTCGAGGATATATTCGGCCGACCAGCGCGTCAGCGTCACCAGCACGCGCTCCGAGATCGCTTCCGGCGACGCGGCGATGAACTGGCCACGGCCGTCGCGCTTGCGCGCGAACAGTTCGGCGCCGAGGCGGGCAGCATTCGGATCCCAGTTCGCCTGCTTGCCCAGCACATGGGCGGCGTCCGACGGCGTGAAGCCGGCGACGTGCACCAGCCCGCGCGATACCAGCCGGTTGAGCGTTGCGTTCTGCGCGTTCGAGGTCAAAAGCCTGTCAATGGCGAGCGGCACGGCACCGATCATCTCGTAGAGCCGAGCTTCGGCGCCGGTGAGACCGGCGGCGAGCCGGTCCGGCACGCCGGTGCGGACCGCGAAGCGGCCGTCCATGCGACCGGGATTGGGTGCGCGCAGCTGGCGCTCCAACTCGGACGTGACCGCCACGCCATGCGCCATGCCTGCCAGCGCCAGCGGCACCAGGCGGCGCGGTCCGAGCAGGATTTTCGGGTTGAGCGCGCCTTCCTCCAGCGTCACTTCGGAATCGCCGCCGAGGCCGAAGGTGCGCATGGCAACAGCCTCGACCATGGTGCGGAAGCCGCCGACAGTAGCACCTTCCGGATCGAGTCGTGGCCGGCCGCCATCGAGCACGGCGACGTCGGTGGTAGTGCCACCAATGTCAGACACCATGGCGTCGTCGAGCCCGGTCATGTGGCGGGCGCCGACCAGGCTGGCGGCCGGACCGGACAGGATGGTCTCGATCGGCCGCTGGCGGGCAAACGCCGCCGAAACCAGCGCGCCATCGCCGCGCACCACCATCAGGGGTGCCGCAATGTTGCGCTGCTCGAGAAAACCTTCGGTCGCCGCCACCAGCCGGTCGATCATCGAGATCAGCCTGGCGTTGAGCAGCGTCGTCAGCGCCCGGCGCGGGCCGCCGAGCTTGGCCGACAGTTCGTGGCTTGATGTGACCGGCAGGCCAGTCTTTTCGCGGATCAGCTCGCGCGCGGTGATCTCGTGCGCCGGATTGCGGGTGGCGAAATAGGCGCAGACGGCAAAGCCGGACACCGAGGCACCGAGTTCCGGCAAAGCCGCTTCCAGTCCGGACAGGTCGAGCTTGGCGGCATTGCCGTGCACATCGTGGCCGCCCGGACAAAAAACCACCGGATCGGTGCCGAGGGCGGCCTTCAGCCCGTCGCGAGCGAGGTCGCCCTCGGAAAAGCCGATCATCACCAGCGCGACGCGGCCGCCCTGGCCCTCAACCAGCGCGTTGGTGGCAAGCGTCGTCGACATCGAAACCAGTTTGATGGCGGCGGGATCGGTGCCGGCCTTCTGCAGCACCGCGTCGACTGCGCCGGAAATACCGACGGCCAGATCATGCCTGGTGGTCAGCGCCTTGGCCTTGGCCAGCACCTTACCCTTGTTCGGCCCCTCTTGCTTGCCTTCCGTCTCGGACCACAGCACGGCATCGGTATAGGTGCCACCGGTATCGATCCCGAGGAACAGCGGCTTTGGCTTGGTCTTGGCGGTCATTTCTGATGGTGGTCCAGGTGAGGAGAGATTTGCTCCCTGCCCCTTAGCCGATACGGGCCGGTCGATAAAGCCGCGAGCGCTGGGCCAAGGGAGGAGTTCGATCTCCCCCCTCGTGGGGGAGATGGCCGGCAGGCCAGAGGGGGGCGCTGTCCCGCTGGCGTTTCATTTGATGGCAATTGTTCCCTTTGGTCTTCAGTCGGGTGGTCGCAAAATGCAGCAGGGTAGCACCCTACGGCGCCCCCCTCTGCCCTGCCGGGCATCTCCCCCACAGGTGGGGAGATTGGCAGCTTCCGCCGCTCAGCTACCCGACAAACCCGACCTTCTTGTGCGTGCCATCGCAAAACGGCTTGTTGGCGGAATGGCCGCAGCGGCAGAGGAAGGTGCGTTGCGTGCGGTCGACCGTGTGGCCGGTGCCGGTGACGATCTCGACATTGCCTTCGAGCTTGAGCGGGCCGTTGGTGGTCGGCGTCACCGTCAGCGGGCCATTCCTCGCCTCCAGCGCCGGCGTGTCCTTCAGCGGCGGCTCGCCGGTGGCGGCAAAACCTGATTTGGTGTGGCTGCCGTCGCAGAACGGCTTGTTTTCGGACGCGCCGCAGCGGCACAGCGTGGCCCGGTAAATCGTTTCGCCGTCGAGCACGATCTCGGCATGCACCGCCAGCGGGCCGTTTTCCCGAAGCCGTACTGTGTTGACCACCGGCGGCTGCTCCTGCGGCCCGCCATCCTTCCTGATGTAGGTGATGGCGCCGGAGGGGCAGCTTTCGGCGATGGCGACGATCTTTTCGACGCTTGCCGCCTCGGGATGAATCCACTGGCCCGGCGCGTTGGGCACGAAGACATGTGGATCGCCCAGCACGCAGTTGCGCGAATGAATGCAGCGCTTGCCGGAGAACCCGATGTCGATCTTGTCGCTTTCGACCGTACCGGCCATAGCTGGACTCCTGTTGCCTGAAGCACGCCGGGTCAACAGACGCGACGTGCTCTGGGTATTTGCGCAGGCTATGACTCCTGTGGGAAAAGCGTCAAGCTGGCAAACCGGTCAGGGAACCAGATTGATCTCCTCGGTCTCGCCGCCGCTGCAGGTGTAGCAGCAATCCTCGCATTTTTCCTTGTTGCCGGGGCCGACGCCCCAATAGGTGCCCTCGTCGCCGTCGACCCAGGCGCCGTAGCAGATCGATTCGCCGGCGTTGCACGATATCGGCAGCTGCTTGGTCTCGCCATCGTCGAGATAGTAGTCCTTGTCTTCACCCGGCCAGACATAGTCGCGGTCCTGGCTGTAGAGTTCGACGCGCATGGCGTTGGGATGGCCGTTCTTGATGGCAAAGGTGACATCGTCGGCATGTGCCGCCGGCGCGACCAGCATGACGAGAGAAAGCGCGGCCAGCGTGCGGCGCGCATAGGCGTAAAACATGGTAACCCCCTGAAGTAGCGGCCCATCCGGCCGCGGGGCGACCATTGCATGCTGCATTGAATCGCGGAAGTGGCCGGGGTGAGCCGATCCCTGACTTAATTTGGGTCCAACGCCCCTTTCCCCTAAACTAGGGCACCAGATCGATCATCTCGGTCGAGTGTTCCACGCAAATGAAGCAGCAGTTGTCGCAGGGCTGGTCATTGTCCGGCCCGACGCCGGCCGAGATGCTGTCGTTGCCATCGACCCAGGCGCCGTAGCAGATGTGTTCACCCTGATTGCACGACAGCGGCACGGATTTCTGCGAGCCGGGGTCGATCAGGAATACCTTGTCGTTGCCCGGCCAGACCGTCTCGCGGTCGCGGCTGAACAGCTCGACCGCAACCGCTTGCCTGCGCAGGTTCTTGACGAAGAAGGCCATCTCGGCAGCCTGCGCCGATGTGGTGAAGAGCAAGGCCGCAAGTACTGCCATGCGAAACAGCGTCACGGTCTCTATCTCCCGAATCATCCCGGCAGAATCGCATGCCTGCTCCGAACTAGGAAGACGTGGATCGCTTGAGAATTTCGCCTCAATTCCGCCCATTAACAAAGTCGTATGGAGTTGCTTAACCGTTCGCGGCTATGTCCCCTCAGGGGGGCTGACTAAGTGAGTATGATGAGCAACAGCCCCGACAAGCGCAACGAATGGCGCGCCATCTTCTACGTGCAAGCCCGCGTTGCCATCGTGTTTGTCCCGGTGGTCGCCAGCCTGCTGATCATAGCGGCACTCGCCGGCAACGAACGCAAATCCGTTCCCAGCACGATCGACCCGACCGTCACCGGCTCCGTGCGATAAGCGGCACCGAGCGCTTAAACAAAGCGCGGGATCGGGCCGTTCTGCGGGGTCACCTCGTCGCCGAGGTCGACGAACACCTCGTCTACATAGCACCATGCCCAACCTTCCGGTGGATCGTAGCCTTCGATGATCGGATGCTTGGTGGCGTGAAAATGCTTGGTGGCGTGGCGGTTGGGCGATTCGTCGCAGCAGCCGACATGGCCGCAGGTGCGGCAGAGCCGCAGATGCACCCATTCCGAGCCGCTCTTCAGGCATTCCTCGCAGCCGAGCGCGCTCGGCGTCACCTTCCTGATGTGCCGCGTATGTCTGCATTCATCCATCATGGTCTCCCTGCAGTTTGAGGTGCGTCGGCGTTGCCGCGCGCGAGATATGCATGCAATGCCGCGACCACCTGGGCGCCTTCGCCGCCGGCCGCCGCGACGCGTTTGAGCCGACGGCTCAGGTCGGCCAGGCCAGCACTGGCTGAAAACAGGATGTTAACAACGGCGGTCTCTGCCGGAGCCACCAACGGCAAAAAACGGAAGTATCATTCCCCCCGGCTTTGAGTGGGCGAAAGTCCGAAGGTGCGCCGGAAGGCGCGGTTGAAGTAGGAAATATCGTTGAAGCCGGCGGCCAGCGCGATTTCCGAAATCTTCAATTTATCGAACTGCGGAGAGGTCAGCATGTCGAAGGCCTTCCGCAGCCTGAGCGAGGTGACGCGCTGTTCCAGCGTTTGCCCGCTTTCGGACATGGCCGACATGTACGGATTGGGCAGCGTCGCCACCAGGGCTCAGATCTGTATCGGTTTGTCTTAGGCGGAATGCCGGCGAAAAGTTCCCAGAAGTTTCTCCCTCGGCTTTATCTTTTGCAGGCCTGACCATCAGTCGAAACAGAATCGCGGGGAGACTTGCGAACTCCGTCATTTCTGGCGAAAGGCGGAGTGGAACGACACAACCAACGGGCCCAGTATGTAGTCGAGTGCGGTACGTTCCTCGGTTACGATCATGACTGATGCCGGCATGCCTGGATAGAGCGCAATCTGTGGGGCCGCTGCCAATTCCACTGGGTCGACCGCTACGTCGGCGAGATAGTAGGGAAACCCTGTCTTGCTATCGGTAATCCGATCTGCCGAAATGCGGCTGACGCGGCCATGAATTATGGGAATCGAGCGCTGCTTGTAGGATGTGAAACGAACTTCGGCTGCCATGTCGGGCCGCAGGTTCGATATGTCCTCGACGCGAACCTGCGCCTGGACGATCAGCGAATTCTCAGTCGGCACGATGTCGAGGATCGTCTGGCCCGGCGAAACGATCGCTCCGATCGAGAAGACGCTGAGATCCATTACCTGGCCGTCATAGGGCGCGCGCACTTCGGCTCGGTCCATGGCAGCCTGGGCGGCAAACATCTTTGGCACAAGGTCGGAAAGGCTCGATTGCGTATCGATCAACATGGCCGACAGCTTGGCTCGGCGCTCATTGGTCAGTTGCGCGATCTGGCTATCGAGCTCGGCCTTGCTCTGTTGGCTGCCGGCGATTGCGCCGAGGTTCTCGTCGATCAGGCCCTGCAGATCCGAGGCAGATCTTTCCAGCTCCAGAATGCGCGGGCGGGTCGTCAATCCCGCCTTGAGCAGCTTTGACAGGCTGGCCTTCTCGTCGATCGTCGATCGCAGTTGGGCCTGGTAGGATTCGACCCGAGACTGTTTGCCCTGGATCTGCTCCTCGAGTTCGGCAATTCGCCGCTCGAGGATTTGTCTGGCGCCGGCCATCGAGGCGCGCTGGCTTTCCAGGTCGGCGATCTGGTTTGCCATCGCGTCCCTAAGGTAGGTCTCGTGCTCCTTGAGGATGTCCTTCGGGAAGGCAACAGCCTCGCTGCCGTCCAGTTCGGCCCGGATCCTGGCATCGGTTGCTCGCAGCAGCGCGTATTGCTGGGCATAGAGATTGAACTCGGACCGAATCCTGGTGTCGTCCAGCTTCAGCATGATGTCGCCCTTCCTGACGACGTCGCCATCCTTGACGTGAATCTCCTTCACCGTTCCGCCGTCGAAGTGCTGGACGCTCTTGCGATTGCCTTCCACCTTGACGACAGCGTCGGCGAGCACCGCGCCGTTAAGCGGGGCAAAGGCTGCCCAGCCGCCTAAGACGCCGAAGAAGGCAACGATGATCAGCAGGCCGATATAGGCTGGCACCCGGATCGAATCCGGTGCGAGGATGCCAGCCTCGCCGGGCAGGCTCCGGTAGGTAAGGGCGCCCTCGCTCATCGATCTCTCCGGCCACAGCTCATTGGGTTGCCACCGCCATTGGCGCCGCGCGCTGGTTGAGCAGCGCGACGATCTCGTTTCTCATGCCGAAGGCCTCGACCGCGCCATCGCGCAGCAGAAGGATCTTGTCGACATTCGCCAGGGTCGAGGGCCGGTGCGAGACGATGATCACCGTGCTGCCACGGCGCTTGAGCTCGATCGCGCAGTCGGTCAGCGCGCGGTCGCCATCGGCGTCGAGATTGGAGCTCGGCTCGTCGAGAATGATCAGTTTCGGCGTTCCGAACACCGCCCGGGCAAGAGCGATCCGTTGCCGATATCCTCCCGACAGCACGGCGCCGCCTTCGCCGATCTGGGTCTCATAGCCCTGCGGCAGGCGGATGATCATCTCGTGTACGCCGGCGAGCCGCGCGGCCTCGATCACCTCCTGGTCGACATTGGTCTTGAAGCGCCCGATATTGGCGGCGACCGTATCGGAGAACAGTTCGATATCCTGCGGCAGGTAGCCGATGTGGTCGCCTAGCGCGTCGTGCCCCCATTGCGACAGGTCGGCACCATCCAGCCTGACGGTGCCGCGACTGGGCTGCATGACCCCGGCGAGGTTGCGTGCCAGCGTCGACTTGCCGGCGCCGGAAGGGCCGACGATTCCGAGCGCCTCGCCTGCTTCCAGTCGAAACGATACGTCCCGCAGAAGCACCTTTTGCTGGCTGGCAATTGCATAACTGATCTGCTCGACGGAGATCTTGCCGCTGGGCTTGGGCAGGTTGAACGATCTCTCGTTCCGCGCGCCCCCGTCGACCAGCTTCTCGACCCTTGCCAACGCCGCCCGCGCCAGGATCAGGCTGCGCCAGAGGCCGACGATCTGCTCGACAGGCTGCAATCCCCTGCCCAGCAGGAGACTCGCGGCGAACATGGTGCCGCCGGTGATCTGCCGTTCGATGACCAAATAGGCGCCGAGGCCGAGGATCAGCGACTGCATGGTGAGCCGCAGGAACCGGATAAGGCCCGACATCAAGGCGGCACGGTCGCTCGCCTCCGCCTGACACCGCAGCGCCAAATTGCGGTCGCGCCCCCAGCGGCGGATGAGCCCGTCAATCATGCCCATGGCGCGAACGACTTCCGCGTTTCGGAGGCTCATCTCCGTAAAATTATAGTTGGTCGTCGCCAGGTCGTTGGCCTGCTTCAGCGGCGAGCGTACGAGATACTCGTTGAGTACGGCCATGGCTATCAGGAGCAGCGAGCAACCCAGTGCGAAGAAGCCGAGCCATGGATGCAGCAGGAAGATGATGCCGATGTAGATTGGCGACCATGGCAGGTCGAAAAGAGCATGGACTCCGCTGCCGGTGATAACCTGCCGGAACGTGTCGAAGTCGCGGATAGGCTGGCTTTGCGAGGAACCGGGCGATGGGGTTTCGACCGACGCGGCAAGGATTTTCGCCGAGAGCAACCGGTCGAGCCGCGCGCTGGCGCGCGTCAGGATGGCGGCGCGCACCAGGTCGAGGCCTGCCAGCGACAGGAAGGCCGCCAGCAACACCAGGGTCAGCATCACCAGCGTGGTTTCGCTGCCGCTGGTGACGACCCGGTCGTAGATCTGCAGCATGTAAAGCGGGGAGGCGAGGTACAGCAGGTTGATCGCCAGGCTGAACGCCGCCGCAACCAGGAAATAGCGGCGGCATGCCCGAAGCGCATCCTTCACAATTTGGGATTTATTGCTACTCAAAAACCCAGCGGACAACCGCCCCCCTGTCCACGCCCGGAACCGATACTACTCCTGATCGTCCAACCGGCCACGTGGTCCCTTCCTATTCCTGCCGTAAACCTTAATTCGTAAGCTGAATCCTCGGCTGGCGGGAAAAGAGGCGGGCCCACGCCTGTCCGCAGGCCCACCTCCTGGTTCACAGAATGAAATCGCTCGCCGTCAGTCCAAGCCCGGTGCCGGTCAGCGTGATCTGGAAGTCGGCGGTTGTGTTGCCGTTGATGTCGACATGCACGATGGTATTGCCGCCGCTTTCCGACCAGGTGATGCTATTGGCCACGGTGTTCGCATTGGACCCGCCGAACAGGAAGGCCTGATCGCCGCCGCTGACCGTATTGGCGTCGATCGAAGACAGGTCGATCTTGTCGACGTTGTGCACGAAGTCGGTGATGGTATCGAAATTGCCCACGCCTGGCGCGGAATCCGTGACGGTTGGTCCATAGTAGAATGTGTCGGATCCGGTACCACCGGTGAGGGTATCGGCGCCGACGCCGCCGACAAGCGTGTCGTTGCCGTCGCCACCGTTCAGCGTGTCGTTGCCAGCCTGGCCGAACAGCGTGTCGTTGCCGGCCAGCCCGAAGATCTGGTCCGCCCCGCCATTGCCGTAGATGATGTCGTCGCCGTTGTTGTTGCTGGGGTCGTTGAAGGTTTCTCCCGCGCCGGCGCCGTTGCTGCCCGTTATGACGTGGAACGTCTCGCTGTACTGGTAAGCGGGCCCGGCTGGGTCGCCGACCTGGGTGGCCTGCACGGTCACGGAGAAAGTTTTACTCGGCGAGAGATCTCCCGAGCTCAGCGTGCTGCCGGTGATCGAAAACAGCCCCGAGTCCGATTGCGAGGTGATGCTGTAGACGAAACTGCCGGGGTCCGGGTCGGTCGCGGTCAGCGTTCCCGCGAATTGGAACGAGCCGAAACTGACATTGTCCGTCGTGGTGCTCGGCGTGAGCTGGATGTCCGTCGGCGCAAAGCGTGGCGCCGCATCGTCAGCGCCGTTGATGGCAATCGACACCAGCTTTGCAGTGCCGTCCTCGGAGAAGACGGTAAAGCTATCACTCAACGGCTGGCCGTCATTGAGCGCGTTGACCGTCGGGTTCGAATTGTCGAGCGCGTAGGTCCAGACGCCCGCGGCTGACACGGTGTAGGTTCCGTAACCGAACGCGCTGGCTGTCGCGGAATTGATGGCCTGGAACGAATCCGTGGTGTTGTCGACGTCGGTTGACAGAAGGTCGCCGGTCGCGGTCGGCGTGCCACCGCCGTTGGACGTACCTGCTTCGACGACGGTTCCGGCCGCCGTCCCCATGATCACCGCCGCGTCGTTGGCGCCGTTGATGGTGATGACGATGTTCTGCTGGGTGCCGTCGGCGGTCTGCACGGTGATGGTGTCGGTCAGCCCGGGATCGCCGGTGTTGAGCGCCTGGACGGCGGCGTCGTTCTCGTTGAGCGCGTAGCTCCAGTGGCCGGCGGCATTGATGGTCAGCGTGCCGTGGGCGCCGTCGGTCACCACCGAGAAGTCGGTGGCGCTGTCGACATCGACGGCGGCGAGATCGCCGGTCACCGGCGAGGTGCCGGGCGTGCCGTTGGCGACGCCCGAGGCCTCGGTCACCGACTGGCTGATGTCGCCGGTGATCACCGCCGCGTCGTTGGTGCCCAGGATGCTGACGGTGATCACCTGCGTGGTGCCGTCGGCGGTCGCCACCGTGATG
>NZ_JAMYSA010000166.1:0-10396 GCF_040321735.1 Mesorhizobium sp. M0293 | reverse complement strand
CGGTGCGGGAGGCCGGGGGCCCACGCCGGGCCGCCCCGCCGCAGCCCCGCCCCCGGGCCCCGGGGGGTGGGGTGGGCGCGGCTGCTGGGGGGGTGGGGGGGTCGACTGTTCACCAAAGCAACGCTTCCGGGTTCATGCTCTGCCACGCCCATCATTGCGCCAGACGCCGTCATCGGCCATCAGCTCGCTCAATATGCCTTCGCGCAGGCCACGGTCGGCGACGCGCAATCGTTCCGATGGCCATACCGCGCGGATCGCTTCGAGGATAGCACAGCCGGCCAGCACCAGATCGGCGCGATCCGCCCCGATGCAAGGGTTGGCACAGCGCTGCTGGAAATCCCAGCCGACCAGTCGTTCGACCATGCGGTCGACGCTGTCGCGGTCCATCCATAGCCCGTCGACACGGCGGCGGTCGTAGCGTTCGAGGTCAAGGTGAACGCCGGCCAGCGTCGTCACCGTGCCCGACGTGCCGAGCAGATGGAAATTCGGGCTCGTCTTGAGATGGCTCAGCCGGTCGCGGCCGTCGAAGCTGGCCAGCCGGCCGGCGACGTCGTCGACCATGGCGGCGAAGATCTCGCGCGTCACCGTGCGGCCACCGAAACGCTCGGCCAGCGAGACGACGCCGACCGGCAGCGACGTCCACGACACGATATGGTTGGCGGGCCTTGGCGAGCGGCGGCCGGCGAGATCGATCAGAGCGATTTCGGAGGAGCCGCCGCCAATGTCGAACAGCACGACGCCTTGCGTGTCGCGCTCGACCAGCGAGCCGCAGCCGGAAACCGCCAGCCGCGCTTCGGTCTGGCGATCGATGATCTCGAGCTTCAGGCCGGCTTCGCGCTCGACGCGGTCGAGGAACTCGACGCCATTGTCGGCCGTGCGGCAGGCTTCGGTAGCGATCAGCCGGGCCTTTCGGATCTTGCGGTTGCGCAATTTGTCGCCGCAGATCTTCAGCGCCTCGACCGCGCGGTCCATCGCCGGCTGGCCGAGCCGGCCATTGGCGGTGAGCCCCTCGCCCAGCCGGACGATGCGCGAAAAGGCGTCGATGACGCGAAACTGGCCATGCCGCGTCGGCACGGCAACCAGCAGCCGGAAATTGTTGGTGCCGAGGTCGAGCGCGGCAAACACCGGAAGTTCGTGCACCGGCGGCCGACGGGCGCCCTGTTCGAAGCGCACCGGCGCAGCTGCGGGCGAGGCCACCGATTCCGCCGGTCTGTGCGCCTCCGCCGCCGGGGCACTGGTTTTGCCTGGCGCCGGCGATTGATTCTCCGTGGGACGCGCTTCGTCGCGCACAAAAACCTTGCGCCCGCGCCTTCGCTTGCGCCGTTTCTTGGGCTTGCCTTTCTGGGGCGCGTCGCCCGCCTGCCCGTCGGCGGAGCGGCGCTCCGTCGGGCGGCGTTGCTGCCAGCTGGCGGTCCCCGGGCCAGATGACCCCAGGGAAGTGCTGGACGCGCCCACCTCCGGCGCGCCGGCGCCGGTGTCGTGGTCTTCCACTGTCGTTCCTTCCGGCGCCGCGCGAACCGATGACGGACGCAGCAGGCGCTTCAGTGTTTTAAGTTGCCATCAGACTAACAGTGCCGCGCCCGATCACCAAGAGCCGCGTGCCGAATTTTGCCGGCTGGGCCAGCAAACCGCCATTCCCTGAGCATTGCGTAATGTGTCCGCAAGGCTTGGTTGCTAGCGCAACGCCTGCCGGCGTCCCTTTCAGCCGCTTGCAAGAAGGACAAATCCTGCCGGTTGCCGCCGCGAAAAAGCGTTCGCGGTTGAATAGCCGGCTTCAATGAGGCATTTCTGAAATGGGTGGAAGAATCCGGCGCAGCCGGTCTCCTCCCATCACCAACAGAAAAGGAAGCGGACCCGCAACGCATGGCAATCAGTCAATGAACTGGAGACGCTATTTCTGGCCGGTCGTCGGTATCGCGGCGGTGATTTTCTCACTGCTGCTGCTCTGGCACGAATTGCGCGGCATTTCGCTCGACGATGTCTGGGACGGCATATCAGCCATCCCTGCTCGCGGCTGGATACTCGCCGCACTGTGTTCGGTCATCGCCTATGCCTCGCTCGCCGGCTACGACCACATCGCGCTGCTGCATATCGGCAAGAAAGTCTCGTGGCTGTTCGTCACGCTCTGCTCCTTCACCACCTATGCGCTGTCGCACAACATCGGCGGCTCGGTATTTTCCGGCGCCGTCGTCCGCTACCGCGCCTACGGCACCAGGGGCCTGAGCGGCCAGGATGTCGGCGTGCTGGTGGCGATCTGCTGGATCACCTTCGTGCTGTCGACGATTCTCGCCTCCGGCCTCGTATTGGTCTTCGAGCCTGAGATCCTCGACCGGTTTTCCGGCATTGCCCATCACGGCCTGTCGAAGGCAGCCGGCATCGCCATGCTGATCGTGGTCGCCGCCTACATCTTCGGCAGCTGGCTGCATCTGCGCCCGCTGAAGATCGCTGGCTTTCAGCTGCACTATCCGGCGCTGCCGATCGTCGCCAGGCAATTGCTGATCGGCCCGATCGAACTGCTGGCGGCCGCCGCGATCATCTTCTTTGCCCTGCCCGCGGCCCACAATCCCGGCTATTTCGTCGTGCTGGGCGTCTTCCTCGTCTCCTTCTCGATCGCGCAGATCTCCCACGCCCCGGGCGGTCTCGGCGTCTTCGAAGTGGTGTTCCTCGCCGGCCTGTCCGACATGGAGCCGGTCGGCGTGCTGGCGGCGCTGCTGGTGTTCCGGCTGTTCTACCTGATCATCCCGCTGTTCCTCGGCCTGGGCATCGTGCTGCTCTTCGAGCGCTCGCAGTTCAGCCGGACAGAAAGCTGAGCACGAGATTGAACGCGGAGCCGGGCGCGACCTTTGAAACGCGGCATCTGAACGGGCTGACGAAACCTGCCGTTTGAAGCGCTCAGCAGGCTTGACTATTTTCCGCTGGCGGCTACAAGGCAGCGCTCACAGCGGCTTTGGCCGCTCGGCCCGCACGGTTCATGACCCTGCCTGCTGGGGAATAGGTTAACGGTAGACCCACGGACTCTGACTCCGTTAGTCCTGGTTCGAATCCAGGTTCCCCAGCCACATCATCCTCTTAAGTCAGTTGGCTCGACTGTCTAAATTCCCGTGATCAATCTGTCAGAAACGTATCATGGCGTTGACAGGAATCAAAAAATAGAACATAAAGAGAACATGCAGAGAGCATTCTATGTGCGCTCTGTGTTTCCACAAGGACGACGTAAGCTGGATATGGTAGTCCCATCTTAACCATGGGGCGCTACTTTCGATTCTATCAGACGGAGCCCTGCTCTGTGTTTTTGGAAGTATGTGGGCAGCAGGAGATATCATGCTCAACCGAGTTGACACCGATCCCTCACCGTCGAACGACTTCCTGACATTTACTGCAAAGCGCAAGTTCGCAACAATCATGGCGGACCCGCCATGGCAATTCGTCAACCGCACTGGGAAGGTCGCTCCTGAACATAAGCGGCTCTCCCGGTATGGCACTATGGCGCTGCCGGACATTATGGCGCTACCCGTCGCGCAGGCATGCGCTCCGACTGCGCATCTCTACCTTTGGGTCCCGAATGCCCTGCTTCCCGACGGCTTAGCTGTGATGAAAGCTTGGGGGTTTCAGTACAAGTCCAACATCGTTTGGCATAAGATTCGCAAAGACGGCGGTTCTGATGGTCGCGGTGTTGGTTTCTACTTTAGAAACGTGACCGAGCTCATTCTGTTTGGTACGCGCGGTAAGAACGCCCGTACGCTAGACCCTGGCCGGTCACAGGTAAACTATTTGTCCTCCCGCAAGAGGGAGCATTCTCGCAAACCGGATGAGCAATATCCTCTCATCGAAAGCTGCTCTTCAGGCCCCTACCTTGAGATGTTTGGCCGCGGCGTGCGCTCCGGTTGGGCCACTTGGGGTAATCAAGCGGGTGAGGACTACGAGCCGACTTGGAAGACGTACGGCTACAACTCGGCCACCGACCGCGTTATAGCCGCAGAGTGAGTCTCATTCCGGTGTAACGACACCTTCTTTCATTAGTGCTTGTTCTTCGTCGGCGATCTTTTCAAGCTCGATGTTCTCATCGAATGTCACGATGCTTGCCGGGAGTCCAATGAGCAGCAAGGGACATGGGTTACCAACGCCACGATTGACTCTGTCCTCAAGCTTTGACCAGTGCGTTGTGGCGGCCCCGTATTTGTCCGAGACAAAGTGGGTTGCCCAAGCTTCCTCGAATGACATGCCCGCGTTCTTGATTCGCTTGTCGACTTCCTTCTTCTGCCGGGCAGTTCGGGCCATCCCGAATGCCTCGACAGCTTCATGGGAATTCAGAGCCCTTTCCTGCGTGAAACGATAAACCATCTCCCGCATTTGATCCTGCATAGACGTACCGCGCGTGATGATGACGCCGACCGATATCGCCCCATCAGCATGTAATCTTTTGAAGTTTTCAAGATCGCGGTCGTAGAATGGGTCTTTGTTGTTCCACTCGATCTCGCATGCGATCACTCCCGCCTCAAAAATTTTCACATGATCTATCTCGTGAGAGATCGCTTCTCTCGCCACACCGTTAATGCGCTTTTCGACCGTAAAATTCAGCTTCGTCCATCCGCGATCGGCGAGCGCACGCCGGAGGCGCTGGGTCCCTTGCGTCTCGCCGCCTCCGGAGCCAATGATCTCCTCAATCGGAATCGACAACCCCGCTATCGCGTCCTCAAGCTCATCTATTGCATCTGGAAAATCGACGCTCAGTATAGCTCGAGCGTGCGAATGGATTTCGACCTGGAAGTCGCGGTCAAGGAGCTTCTGAAACATCTTATCCTAGAGAGCGATTTGTATGGCGAAAGTACCATAGGCCGAAAAACGCGATCAACGAGCGCTTCATTTAGACACAGGAGCGTCGATGGGGAGGACGGCAGGAGGAGTCGTAACCTTAGGTGGCGTGATCAGCGCGACGGCTGGGAAGTAGCTAACGAAATCGCGAGAGTTGTCCGTCATCAGCGGCGCATTCTCGACCTCGGCAATCGCACCGATGAAGAAATCTGGAAGCACTCCCGACTTCTGCTGCCCCTTAGTTCGGCCCCGGTACTCCTTGAAGGCGCGTCCAGCCCGGAATAAGGCGGCGTCCTTCGTTGGGTATCGCTCCAACCCCAACGCCTCGATCACGGAGTTGACCTCGACCACATCCTTCATCGTTACAGTGATCTCGGAATAAACCACATCCGATATGACGGCCGGGCCCTGCGTCTTCCTCACAATGAGTTCGTTTACTGACCAAACATGATTGGGCTCTTTGTCGTTGATGAGCGCGATCACAATGTTGCTATCCAGGAAAGTCGTCATTCCCCCCTCGTCAATTTCATGAGTTCTTCGGCGGTCATTGTCGGGCTCACACCGTTTTCCTTCAGCTGGGCGAGCGCAACTTGGGTCCTGCGCTTCACAAACTCCTCTAGATCGAACTCCTCAAGCTCGTCCGGAGACAAGTCTTCGAACCCAGCATACCTTGCGAGCATGGCGCACGCGGCAGGAATGCTTTTTAGGATACGGGCATTTGTCTTATGAACCGCACCCCTGGGGCGATGATCGTTGGCCGCGAAGTACTCAACATCCGGAAGCAGAGTGTTCGTACGGTCTTTGACCGCGTCTTCTGAGAACCTTTGCCGACCGCCACAGGCGTCGTAGAGGGCGACGAGATGCCTGATAGCCAGCTCCTTTTCGAGCGTGATTTTTCCCGTCAGTTGGAGAAACCCATATCTGTTCAGCAAACGCACATATTGAGACGGCGATGTAGATTCCTCATCGAGCAAGCGTTCTTCGACAATTCGATCCAGGGCGAGAAACAGGCAGTCTACCCACCACCTTTCAATGTGAGGCGTCGGGAAGTCACGCAGTCTGCCCCCGATGAAGAGATAGTTGAGGTTGGTTGATAGTTTCCGAGTTGTTTCGGCCCTATAACGTGAGTCAGCTTTCACGAACCGTTCAATGTCGTCGGCATTTACCGTCCTTGTATTCCAATCCAGGCTTCCCGCTACACGCTCTCGGATGTAGGCATTCGCCCAAAGGGCAGGCCGACGCTGCTCCCGCCTCGCCCCCGTCCATTTGCCCACAAGGCTGAGATTGAACGAGAACAGGGCAAGCATGTCGAAACGCTTCGAATGATCCCAGTTTATCGCCTGAAATACCAACTCATCGGCACAGAGATAATCCACGCCGCGAACAGTCTTGTTGAAAAGGAAGAAATTGATGGGGATGTAGTCGGGTCGGCCAGCCGACCGCACTCGCTTCCTGAAGTCTTCCCGAGCAACGTCCTGCATCTGGCCGTCGAAGCCAAGCCGAATGATTTCGTATAGCTCCAGCAACCCCGCCGAGGATCTACCCCAGCTGAAGTTCTTGGTGAAACTTCCCGGTCTCCAGATTTCTGCTTCGTCGGCCATGCGAATCTTGAGTATGCTCAAGACCGACCGTAGCCGTAAAAGGTTAAACTTCAACTGGGCGTTTGCATTCGAGAATGAGTTTACTCAGGGTCGTAAAATGGTCGGAAAGAAGCGTGCTCCACGGGAAGCCATCCTCATGTGGCCGCAAAGTCGCTATGCATTTGCCCGGCGCGCGTAATCGGCACACACTGATCGCTATGACTCTGTCCAGGGCGTCACGGCGCCGAAAGGCCAAGGCTTGGGTGAGACCTCATGGATCTCTCCAACCTCGGCACCTACCGCCGCCTCATCTCCACCCTCACGGCGGAAAGCTAGCGCTGGTTCGATATCGGCCTCAACTGATGCTACTGCTTCAACCATGAGGAAGGAGCGCTTTGAGAAGGCACTCGAAACGGATCCCGACTGCGCTTTTGTGCATTGGGGTATCGCCTATGCGGCCGGGCCTTTCTACAATCTGACCTGCACGAGGCGGCATAATGCCCACTGATAGCCAGTTCATTCTCGAAAGCATCAGCCAAGGCTGCGTGATGCTTGCTGACGACGAGTTCGTCGTCGACAGGCTGGTGAAGTATTTCGGCAATGGGAGGATCCGATGGCACGTCGAATTCCGTGGGCATCGCATCGAGCTGACGACAGGCCAGCTTAAGAAGCAGCCTACCTTCCGCCGGAAGATACTCGAACAGGCTGGTGTGCTGCCGCCCCAGCGTGCCGGGACCAACTACAGGCGATGGGCACTCGATCTGAGGAAGAATGCCGTCGAGCTTCCTTGGCGGGATAGGCCGGTCGATGTCGGTTTCGCCATCGACAGGCTCACCAGCCATGGGGATGAGCGCTGGACGGTCGAATACCAAGGCAAGGCAATCAAATTCACGACGACCAAACTCCGCAGGCAGGTTAGTTTCCGAAAACGCATGCTGGCCAAGGCCAAGGTGCTGCCGCCCCAGCTGGACCCGGCTGCCTATCGGAAGTGGATAGACTGGCTCATTCAAAACGCCACCGACCCGCAGGCCGGCGATGCCTTGATGACGGAGAAAAGTTGGCTTGACGACCTGCCAGAGCTAGCCGGCTGGCAAAACGGGGACGGCCCGACATCCTAGTTGCCCGCGCGATTCCCGTGCCCGCATTGCCCCTTATCCCAGCCATTTCTCATAGTCGGATACCAGCAGGTGCACGGGGGCGACATCCTCGTCGATGTCTGCAAAGCGGCCGATAGGCTCGCGAAACACATTGTCGGTGAGATCGTCATTGACGGTGGACACCTCGCCGATCAGCACATCCTTGCCTTCGGCCCAGAAGGCATGCCAGACGCCGGGCAGCAATGTGACGCTCTGGCCCGGGTCGAGCTTCAGGAGCCCACCCGCCGGCAGCCTGTGGATCGTTCCGTCGACAGGCACCGACACTTCGGCCTTGGGATCGATACCGCCGTCGCGATCGTGCATGAACAGTTCCAGCACCAGCTTGCCGCCACCACGGTTGATGATGTCCTCGGCCTTGATGTTGTGGCGGTGCATCGGCGACAGCTGGTCCTTGCGCGAGATCATGATCTTCTCGGCATAGAGCATGCCCATGCCCCTCTTCATGTCCTCGTAGCGGCCGTTGCGGACGGTAAACAGGAACAGGCCGAGATCCTTGAACTTGCCCTGCCCGTAGTCGGTGATGTCCCAGCCGAGCCGCGAGGTAAACACGGCCGCGGAGTCGACCTGGCGCGCCTTCATCTCCTGAGGCGACCAATAGGCGAAGGGCGGCATGATGTAGCCGAACGAACGGATGAAAGCGTCGGCTTCGCGGATGATGTCGTTGATGGCGGAGCGTTTCATGATCATGATCCTTCGTATGGATTTGTCCGGCAAATCGCATAGCCGAACGCCGTTCCGGTGTCGATCCATTTGCCGCCTTGCGCCGGCCCATGGACCACAGATCGGGTCCGCTGGCCGCGTGACATCGCACCCATTCGAGGTCATAACCGCTGCGGATTTCTCACAGAGTGACAGCTGATGCCGACCATCCATGATCTCGACACGCCGTCGATCCTGATCGACGCCGCGCGCGCTGAAGCCAACATTGCCCGCGCCCAGGCCCATGCCGACAAGAACGGGCTGAAGCTCAGGCCCCATATCAAGACGCACAAATTGCCTTACTGGGCGAAGAAGCAGGTCGCAGCCGGCGCCGTCGGCATCACCTGCCAGAAGATAGGCGAGGCGGAGGTGATGGCCGACGCCGGGCTCGCCGACATTTTTCTCCCCTACAACATCCTTGGCCGCGCCAAACTGGAGCGGCTTCTGGCGCTGCATGGCCGTATCACCTTGTCGGTGACGGCGGACAGCCTGGAGACGATTGAGGGGCTGGCCGCCACCTTCACCGATGCCGGCCATCGCCTGCCGGTGCTGGTCGAATGCGACACCGGCATGGGCCGCTGCGGCGTGCAGACGGCGGATGAAGCGGTTGCGCTGGCAAGACAGATCGACAGAGCCGGCGGCCTCGCCTTCGGCGGGCTGATGACCTACCCGGCCGCCGGCCGCGCCGCGAAGGCAGAAGCCTGGCTTGCCGACGCCAAGCAGACGCTTGCCGCATCGGGTCTCGCCTGCGAACGCATCTCCAGCGGCGGCACACCGGACATCTGGCGCTCGAGCGAGGCATCGGTGGTCACGGAGTATCGTCCCGGCACCTACATCTATCTCGACCGCTACCAGGTCGCCAAGGGCGTCGGCAGCCTCGACGATTGCGCGCTGACGGTGCTGTCGACGGTGGTCAGCCATCCCACGGCAACACGTGCCATCCTCGATGCCGGCAGCAAGGCACTGTCTAGCGATACGCTCGGGCTCGCCGATTTCGGCGAACTGCTCGGCATTCCGGGCGCGCGGGTGACGGGCTTGAGCGAGGAGCACGGCACCGTCACGCTTTCGGGCGACGGCAAGTTGCGCATCGGCGAACGCGTGCGCGTCGTGCCCGACCATTGCTGCGTCGTCACCAATTTGTTCAACGAGGTCAATCTGATCGAGGGTGACACGGTGCTGGAAACGCTGCCGGTAGCGGCGCGCGGCCGGATGGGGTGAGAGCGACCATCTACGACTTCGCGACGCCGGCGGGAAGGATCGCGACGCGTCAGTTGGCGGGCTGCTCCGCCTGCCGTGCCGCGACGCGGCGCATGGCGATGACCCGGCGGCGGCGGATTTCGGTGCGCATCGCCATCAGGTGCAGTGCAAAGAACAGCACGGTGAAGCCGAGCGCCATCACCAGCAGCGGCCAGAGCAGGCTGGAATCGATGGTCGAGCCGCCCATGCGGAACACCGAAGCCGGCTGGTGCAGCGTGTTCCACCAGTCGACCGAGAATTTGATGATCGGAATGTTGATGAAGCCGACCAGCGTGATGATCGCGGCGGCCCAGGCGGCGCGGCTTGCGTCGTCGAGCGCGCGGGTCAGCGCAATGATGCCGAGATACATCAGGAACAGCACGAAGACCGAGGTCAGCCGCGCATCCCAGACCCACCAGGTGCCCCACATCGGCTTGCCCCAGATCGAGCCGGTGATCAAGGCCAGCGCGGTGAAGACGGCGCCAATGGGGGCTGCCGATTTCAGCGCGACATCGGCCAGCGGATGCCGCCAGACCAGCGTACCGAGCGCCGAGACCGCCATCAGCGTGTAGCACATCATGGCGAGCCAGGCGAAAGGCACGTGGATGTACATGATGCGAACGGTGATGCCCTGCTGGAAATCCTCCGGCGCGGCGAAGCTCATATAGAGCCCGACGGCGAGGACAAGCGCGGCGATCGCCGCGAGCCATGGCACGACCCTGTCGGCCAGCCCGACGAAGCGCGTCGGGTTGGCAAGATCCATCCAGCCGGTCAGGCGTGAAGTCGTGTCGCTCATGCGGCCTTACATAAACCGCCGATGCGTTTGGGGCAATCGACGGGCGGAGCCGGGCCAGGGCAATCGCTTCGGGTTAACGGGAGGTGCGTATGGGATGCGAATGTGATTCATGAGGG
>NZ_JAMYSA010000165.1:0-10523 GCF_040321735.1 Mesorhizobium sp. M0293 | reverse complement strand
TCGTATCTCTCTTCATCGCAACTCGAGCTGCGCGCTGTTCATAGCGATCTTACTTGACGTCGTAGAAGCCATGATGTGCGTCGAAATGATGGAGCGCAAGCTGGAAGAGGGGCTGGTCAAGATCGAGGCGGCAAGCTTCGCCTATTCCTCGACCGCCTTCCCGATGCTGACCGGCACGCTGATCACCACGGCCGGCTTCATCCCGGTCGGCTTCGCCGCCTCGACGGCCGGCGAATATGTCCGCACCCTGTTCTATGTCGTCGGCATCGCGCTGGTCGTCTCCTGGTTCGTCGCGGTGTATTTCACGCCATGGCTCGGCAACATGATCCTCAAGCAGCGCAAGCATGCCGGCAGCCACCACGACGCCTTTGACACGCGCTTCTATCGCCGGCTGCGCGGAACCGTCGGCTGGGCGGTGCGCCATCGCATCATCGTCCTGACGATGACGCTGGCGACCTTCGGCACCAGCCTGTGGGCGTTCCAGTTCATCCCGCAGAACTTCTTTCCGCAGTCTTCGCGTCCGGAAATCCTCGTCGATCTCTGGCTGCCGGAAGGCACCAGCGTCAAGGAGGTCGAAGCACAGGCCAAGGCGCTAGAAGCCAAGATGATGGACGACAAGGACAAGCGCTTCATCGCCACCTATATCGGCGAGGGTGCGCCGCGCTTCTTCCTGCCGCTCGATCAGCAGCTGAGCAACCCGAACTTTGCCCAGCTGCTCGTCATGGCCAATGACGAACCGGCCCGCGAACGGCTGATCGTCAAATTGCGCACCGTCCTGGCCGAGGATTTTCCGTCGATCCGCGCCAAGGTCGACCGTCTGTTCCTCGGTCCGCCGACCGGATGGCCGGTGCAGATGCGCGTCATGGGGCCGGATCGCCAGGAGGTACGCCGCATCGCCGACCAGGTGAAGGCGAAGTTCCGTGAGGATCCGCTTCTTGGCGCAGTCCATGACGACTGGCTCGAACCGGTGCCGGCCATGAAGCTGGACATCGACCAGGATCGCGCCCGTGCGCTCGGCGTCACCTCGCAGCGCATCCGCCAGACGCTGCGGGCGGCTATGTCCGGCGTGCCGCTCGACGACTTCCGCGACGGCGAGGAGACGGTGTCGATCGTCGCCCGCGAGCCGGATGCCAGCCGCAGCCTGCTGTCCTCGGTCGACTCCGTCTATATTCCGACCGATTTCGGCGGGTCCGTGCCGCTGTCGCAGGTGGCCAAGGTTGTGCCGGTGCTGGAGCAAGGCATCGAATGGCGCCGCGACCGCTTGCCGACCATCAGCGTGCGGGCGACGTTGCCCGACGGCGTGCAGTCCAACGACGTCATCACCAAGATGTACAAGGATATGCAGGGCCTGCGTAACGGGCTGGCGCCCGGCTACAAGATCGAAATCCAGGGCGGTGCGGAGGATTCGGCGGAAAGCCAGGCCTCGATCGCAGCCAAGGCGCCGATCATGCTGGCCGTCATCGTCGTGCTGTTGATGATCCAGCTGCAGCATTTCGGCAAGGCGATGCTGGTTCTGGCAACCGGTCCTCTCGGCATCATCGGTGCCGCGGCCGCCCTTTTGATCAGCGGCGCGCCGTTCGGCTTCGTCGCCATCCTCGGTGTCATCGCGCTGCTCGGCATCATCATGCGCAACTCGATCATCCTGGTCGATCAGATCGACCAGGATATCGCGAGAGGCATGGAACGCTCCGAAGCGATCATCGGCTCGGCCGTGCGCCGCTTCCGGCCGATCGTGCTGACGGCGATGACGGCGGTGCTGGCACTGATCCCGATCTCGCGCGGCGTGTTCTGGGGGCCGCTCGCCTACGCCATGATGGGCGGCATCCTCGTCGCCACCGTGTTGACCATCCTGGTTCTGCCGGCTGGCTACGCGCTGTTCTTCGGCCGCGAGCCCAAGAGGGTTGCCGAGAAGGAAGACGATCTGGCGGCCAGCGAAAAAGCCGAAAGGCCCCAACTGGCTCTGGCGGCAGAGTAAACGACAATCGGCCGGTCGCGTTTCGACCGGCCGATTGTCCACTTTGTTACGGCGGGCTGCCGACTTTTCAGGAACGTCAGATGACGAAGAACCAGTTGGCTAGCAGCATCACCACCACGCCGGCGACCAGCGTCAGATAGGGCAGCATGCCCGCCTTTTTGACCGCGAGGTCGGCTCCCGTCATGCCGAGGTCGGCCAGCATGTGGTCGGGGAACTTGCCCTTGTCCTGGACGTAGTGACGGAAGCAGAACACCGGGATGATCAGCGCCGCTGTGATCAGTCCTGCCCACAGCGCCATCGGGTTCCACACCTTGGCGCCGGCGCCCATGAAGATGGCGTTGACATAGGCGAAGATCGCCCCGATCCCGAGCAGCCAGCTCGGTGCCTTCCAAGGCCGCGCGATATGGCCGTTGTCGATGCGGTGGATCCAGCCGGCATTGAGGTTGAGGAAGTTGAAGATGATATAGCCGCAGTTCGACACGGCGAGGATGAAGAAGAAGCTCGTTGCGTCGGCCGAGGCGATGGCCAGCACGATCAGGTTGAAGACGAGATCGGTCCACATGGCGCGGGTCGGCGCGCCGTGCTCGTTGACGTGGCTGAGATAGCGCGGCAGCCAGCCGTCGACCGAGCCCTGGTAGAGCGTGCGCGAGGAGCCGGCCATCGCCGTCATGATGCACAGCACCAGCGCCAGGATCATCAGCATCACCAGCAGGCTGTGGATCAGCGCACCGCCACCGACCATGCCGGCCAATGCGTCGGCGACGCCAGAACCATCGACGATCGGCGTTGCCAGCATGCCGTTGAGGCCGAGCACGCCCTGGAAGGTGAAGGGCACCAGGATGAACAGCAGCATGCACAAAAGGCCGGAATAGAAGATCGCCTTGAACGTGTCGGTACCGGGGTTCTTGAACTCCGAGGTGTAGCAGACGGCGGTCTCGAAGCCGTAGGTCGACCAGGCGGCGATGAACATGCCGCCGAGCACCAGCGTCCAGCCGGCGATGTTCCAGGCGCCGGGTTCAGGTGCATAGGCAGCCGCCAGAGGTACCAGCGGCGAGAAATTCGCCCAGTTGATCTGGCTGGTGACGATCGGCACGACACCGACGATCAGCATCGGGATGATGACCAGCAGGCCGATATATTTCTGCACATTGGCCGTGCCGAGGATGCCGCGATGCTGGATGGCGAAGATGATCAGCATCAGCACCGCGCCGATGAAGAAGGTCGCGTTGAACGTGAACGAGACTGGTCCCAGCGTGTGGCTGTAAAGCGTCCAGTTGCGGATGGCCGGGGTTGCCGCGGCGGTCACCGCCGTGATGGCGTCGGCGGCACTCGTCCCGGCATGCGCGGCGATATAGGCGACGACATCCGGCGAGGCGTCGGTGAACAGCGGCACCGGCGCCAGCGCGTTGAGGATATAGGCGGCGGCGATCGAGCAACCGAGCGAAAGCACCGGCGACCAGGCGAACCAGTTGCACCACACCGATAGCGGCGCGATGAACTTGGAATAGCGCAGCCAGGCGGTGGCGCCGTAGATCGAGGCACCGCCGGATTTGTTCGGGAACAGGCCGGCGATCTCCGCATAGGTGAAGGATTGCAGGAAGCCCATGATCATGGAGAAGATCCAGATCGCGAAGGCCAGCGTGCCGGTCGTGCCGGCAATGCCGCCGATCGAAAACAGGACGAGGGCAGGGACGCCGCTCGCCACCCAGAAGGCGCCGCGCCAGTCGATATTCCGGTGCAGCTTGCCTTCCGCAAGCGGCTCCAGGGCAGTTACTATTGTGCTCATGTGTCTTGGTTCCCCTTTTTTGATGTTCCCCGTTCGTGACGGCCGCGACTTCGCGAGGCTTCATCATCGACGCATGCATTGAGCGACTGCCGGTGTTTCCACTCAGTCGTATTTTTTTCTTAACAGTGAAGATTGATCCGGCGCGCTTTCAGGTCAAGCGTTTTGTGAAGCCATGCACATCACGCTTGTGAGCGTAGGATCCACGTGACCGGTGAAATTACAGACCGGCCGACCTGTTTGTCGTGAAAACGGTCCTCAGGAGCGCGGTTTGGTCTTCTGCGGATCGTAATGCGCAAAGGCGACGACACGCGCTGGCAGCCGCTTGGCATGGCTGTCGAGCTTGCCGATCTCGACTTCGGTACCGATCGCGGCGTGGGTGACGTCGAGCCTGGCAAGCGCGATGTTCTTGTTCAGCACTGGCGAGCGCATGCCTGACGTGACCACACCGATCTGGGCGCGGCCGACATGGACGCAGTCGCCGTGACGGACAGCGACATTGGCATCGATGTCGAGCCCGACCAGTTTTGTCTGCGGGTGCTCTTTTCGACGGATCAGCGCCTCGCGGCCGATGAAATCGTCGGTCTTGCTCTTCAGCGGCACGGTGAAGCCGATGCCGGCCTCGAAGGGGTCGGTCTGGTCGGAAAATTCATAGCCGGCGAAGATCAGCCCGGCCTCGATGCGCACCATGTCGAGCGCCTGCAGCCCCATCGGTTTCAGTCCGTGCGGCTGGCCGGCCTCCCAGATGGCGTCGAACACCTTTTCGGCATCGCGCGGATGGCACCAGATCTCGTAGCCGAGTTCGCCGGTGTAGCCGGTGCGCGAGACGACGACGGGAATGCCGTTGCCGCCACCGATGCGCGCCACCGCAAAGCGGAACCATTCGAGTTCATCGATCGACGGCTGCAGCGGCGAGGTCCAGATGACTTCTCGGAGGATGTCGCGGCTCTTCGGTCCCTGCACGGCGACATTGTGCATCTGGTCGGTGGAGGAACGCACCAGCACGTTGAGCCCCAGCTTTGCCGCTGTCTCGCGCAGCCATTCGCCGGACAGATCATCGCCGCCGACCCAGCGGAAATTGTCCTTGCCGAGCCGCAGCAGCGTGCCGTCGTCGATCATGCCGCCGTGCTCGTAGCACATGGCGGAATAGACGACCTGGCCGACGCCAAGCTTCTTCACGTCGCGGGTCAGCGTGTACTGTAACAGAGCCTCGGAATCCGGGCCGGTGACCTCGAACTTGCGCAGCGGTGACAGGTCCATGATCACGGCATCCTGCCGGCAGGCCCAGTATTCGGCGATCGGCCCGTCCTTGGCGAAGGAATTGGCCAGCCAATAGCCCCTGTACTCCTGAAAGTTACGGGTGTGCTTGGCAAAGCTCGAATGAAAGGATGTCTCGCGGGTCATTTTCGGTTCCGAATCGGGCGTCATGCGTCTGGCGATCGCTCGCGAGAATTTGTGCTGGCCGGAATAGGTGCGCACATGGATGTCGGTCGGGTTCCAGCCATTGGCCGGCGTCGTGTCGTCGGGACAGGCGGAGGAAACGCAGACGATGTCGGTGAGCGCGCGCAACAGCACATAGTCGCCCGGTCGCGACCACGGCTCGTCGGACACCATGACGCCATGCGCGTCGATCGCGGTGTTGAAGAAGAAGTTGATCGCCATCCAGCCGGCGCGGGGCGTGACGCCCTTGTCGGCCAGCGCGCGATTAAAGTTCTCCGAGCAGTTGGTGTGGCCGGGGTAACCGATGTCGTCGTAATATTTGGCCGCGCAAGCGAGCGCGAACGCATCGTGCCGGCCGCATGTGTCCCGAACCACCTCGACCAGCGGCTCCATGTCCTGGTCGTAGTATTTCGAATGCAGGCCGGGCATCGGGTAGCTCGACCCCATCAGCGTGCGGGTCGTCGTCACGTCGAGCGGATGGTCGAGACCCTTGTCCAGCTTGCGCGCCGAAAAGCACTGGAAGTCGGTGCACTGGCGCCCGTCGACATCGATGATCTGCAGATAGTCGCCCGCCTTGACGAAATAGGATTCCGCCGTCGCCGAATGGACCCGCAAATCGAGCACCGGATCGGCCAGCGGATCGGCCAATTGCGATTTCGCGGCCGGGCGGATCGTGGCGCGCCGGACGATGACGGTCAGTGGCGTCGCCGTGTCGTGACCGTCGACCAGCATCGGCCCACCCGGGGCGGCGATGATCATCGCGCCGTCGCGTGCGACGGTGAAAGCCTGCTCGGTGCCGGCCGGCGTGGCGCCACCGAACACGCACACCGCCTTGGCTTGATCCAACTGTACCTGCCGGCGCGCAAGCCCGCGGCGCAGGGATGCCAGACTGTCGTCGCCTTCAGTCAACACGGCCTTGATGCCGGTGGCATTGCTGTTCGATGTCGCGCCAAAAATGCCGGGGTCGGTTGCGCCGGTCTTGTCCCAGGCCAGCAACTCGCAGGCCTGGCCACCCTCGACATTGTGCACAGCGATCGTGTCTCCGGCCTCGATGTCGATCAGCACCGCGCCGTTGCCCTGGATCGTATAACGCTCCATGCCCGGCGGCAGCGCGATCTGGCCAGGCCTCAGGATCAGGCTCGGCCAGGGCGGTCCGGCTGCAATTGCGGGGTAGGGCGACTGGCTCATCTCAGCCCTGCGGTTCGAGAAACAAGTTTGCCTGTGTGTGAAATTATTTTAGCAGCAAGAATAGCAGTGCGGTTGCGTTTGGCAAGGCGAAGGTGGCGTCGGGACGCGATCGGTTCAGGTTGAATTTCACAGATCAGCCTTGTCTTCCAAACGTCAGCGCTGCCCCTCATCTGGCTGCCGCCATCTTCTCCCGTAAACGGGGCGAAGGACGCTATCGTCTCCGATTTCGCCAAGTGCCAACGCCAAAGAGATGGCGCGGCATTGCGGCCAGCCTCTTTCTCCCCGTTTACGGGGAGAAATGCCCGGCAGGGCAATGAGGGGCAGCGCCGAGATCTAAAGTTCCTCGGAATGGCTGACGTCGACGTCATATTCCGCTGCCGCATCAAGCATCGTGCCCCACAGGCTTTCGGCAAAAGTCGCAAACACCAGAAGATTGAACACCGCCAGCCCATCCGGACGATCGCCCCCGCGCCAGAGCGTGGCGCTGGTGTGATCCATCGACGTCGCGGCAGCAGCGCCAATCGGGAACGCTCCAGCGTGCAGATCGATCGACGACAGCTTGGCCAGCATGGCGCGCGCATTGGCTCCGGAAATGCTGATCAGGACCCGCGCATGCGACTGGTCGGACAGCGAGGCGGCACCGGACAATGCCGGCGCCAGCGTCTGCATCGTGTGCTTGCCGCCCTTCGACAGCACGAAGAACTGATCCGGTCCCGACCAGATCAGCGTGGCGTCCTTGGCCTGTATCGCATTGGGCGCATCAGGGGCCGCCACGCCAAAACGGGCCTTGGCGGCTTTCGCCAGCTCAGCCGCTCGGCCGCGTCGCGCCATCACCTGGATCAGGTCAAAATTGCGAATCTCGGTCAGCGAAACGCCGGCGTCGGTGCTGTTTGCACTATGCGCGCCGGCGACAAGCGCATGCTCGAGCGGACTGCGGGGAACCCAGGAAAACTCAGCCACGCTGGCGCCCTCCATCCGGATCGTAGAAGACGGGATTGCACAGTTCGACATCATAATCCTCACCGCGCAACGGATCATGCGCGTGAACGATTTCGCCGATCCGCTCGCGGCCGCGCTCGACCAAGGCCAACCCGATCCACTGATCCAACGTCGGCGAGAAGCAGACCGAGGTGATATAGCCCTGGTCGTTGCCGGGGCCGGGCGTCTGACCCTTCGGGATGATGTGCGCGCCAGAGCGCAAGCGGCGGCCCTTGTCGGTCGGCTTGATGCCGACCACGACCTGGCGATCCGGGGCGATCAGTGCCTCGCGTCCGGCCATCACGCGGCCGATGAAATCCTTCTTGGTCGACATCATTTTGCCGAGGCCAAGATCGGCGGCTGTCGTCGTGCCGCTCAGTTCCGGTCCGGCGACGTGACCTTTTTCAACGCGCATGACGCCGAGCGCCTCGGTGCCGTAAGGCGTCACACCGAACGGCGCGCCGGCCAGCATCAGATTGCGTGCCATGGCGTCGCCGAAGCGTGCCGGCACGGAGATCTCGAAGGCCATTTCGCCGGAAAACGAGATGCGGAACAGCCGCGCCTTGAGTCCGCCGCGCAAGCTGACTTCCCGCGCGCCCATGAACGGAAAGCCTTCGTTCGACAGGTCTTCAGACGGATCGACGATCTCCTTGAGCAGATCGCGTGTCCTGGGACCGGCAATCGAGAATTGCGCCCACTGGTCGGAGACCGAGGTCAGTTGTACGTCGAGTTCGGGGAACAGCACCTGGCGGCAGAATTCGAGATGCTGCATCACCAGCCCGGCCTTGGCGGTGGTGGTGGTCAGGAATAATGATCCTCGGCCAGCCGCGACGTGGTGCCGTCGTCATAGACGATGCCGTCCTCGCGCAGCATCAGCCCGTAGCGTGCTTTTCCCACCGCAAGATTGGAGAAGGTGTTGATGTAGACGCGGTCGAGGAAGGCGCCGGCATCGCGACCGTGCACGTCGATCTTGCCGAGCGTCGAGACATCGCAGAAGCCGACGCCGCCGCGCACCGCCTTGACCTCGCGGGTCACCGATTCCAGCCAGTCCTTCTCGCCCGCGCGGGGGTACCACTGTGCCCGCTTCCACAGCCCGGTGTCGACGAAGATCGCACCCTGTTCCACGGCCCAGTGATGCGACGGCGTCAGCCTTGTGGCATGGAATGTCTCGTCGCGATGATGACCGGCGAAGGCGCCGATGGCGACCGGCACGTAAGGAGGCCGGTAGATCGTCGTCCCGGTCTCGGGAATGGAACGGCCGCTCACTGCAGCCATGATGGCGAGGCCGGCGACATTCGAGGTCTTGCCCTGGTCGGTGGCCATGCCGAGCGTCGTATAGCGCTTCAGGTGCTCGACCGATTCAAAGCCCTCGCGCTGCGCCAGTTCGATGTCGGAAGCGGTGACATCGTGCTGGTAATCGACAAAGGCTTTTCCCCTGCCGGCGACATGCCAGAGCGGCGTCAGCGAAAACGCCTCGTCGTCGGCGACAGGCGCAATGCCCGTCGTGCCGCTGTGCCCTGCATCACGTGCTGCCGCCGCGCCGGCGGCAAATCCCTGGCTCAGGCAGGCGCCGAGCCCGAAATCGCCATTGGCGGCGCCGGCGGCAACCATGCCCGGAGGGGCGCCATCCGGCACGAAGGCTGATATGTCGTCACGCCATGTCGGCCGGCCGCGATGGTATGAGGTCAATCCGACCGCCGGGTTCCAGCCGCCGGAAACGGCGAGGCCGTCGGCTTCGACTTCCGCGCGCGCGCCGCCGGTCAGCGACACCGCGATTTTCCGGACACCGCCCTTGCCGCCATCGACGCCGCTGACCGAGCCGTGCAGCACCGCGAAGCCACCCTTGGAGGCCAGCGAACGATGGGCTGGAGATACATCAGGCCGTGCGTCGATGACCGCTGCGATCTGAAGTCCAGCACCGAGCGCGGTCTCGACCGTGCGCCAGCCATCCTCATTGTTGGTGAACAGCGCGATGCGTTTGGCCGGCGTCGCGGCATAGCGAGCGATGTAGGTTCGCACGGCGGAGGCCATCATCACACCGGGCGTGTCGTTGCCGGCAAAAACGATCGGCCGTTCGATGGCGCCGGCCGCGACGATGCAGCGTTTGGCCACGATCCGCCACAGCCGCTGGCGCACGTGATGCTCGGGCGGTGAGGGCAAATGATCGTTGACCCGCTCGACCGCGCCATAGGTGCCGCCATCATAGACGCCAAACAGCGTTGTGCGGTTCATGATGCGAACGTCGGGCATATCTGCCAGTTCGGCTAGCGTCCGCGACAGCCACTCGGCTGCCGGCAGGCCGTCGATCGTGCCGCCGTCCGACAGCAAGCGGCCGCCGAGCGTGAAATCTTCCTCGCACAGGATGACGCGGGCACCACAGCGGCCGGCCGCCAATGCCGCGGCCAAACCGGCCGGACCGGAACCGGCGATCAGCACATCGCAATGCGCCCATGCCTTGTCGTAGTGGTCCGGATCGGCAACACCGGCGGCGCGGCCAAGGCCGGCGGCACGGCGGATCGCCGGCTCATAGATCGCTTCCCAAAACTTCGCCGGCCACATGAAGGTCTTGTAGTAGAAGCCGGCAACGAAGATCGGCGCGAACAGCTGGTTCACCGACATCACATCGTGGCGCAGCGACGGCCAGCGGTTCTGGCTCGCGGCTTCCAGCCCGTCATAGAGCTCGGCCGTCGTCGCCTTGGTGTTAGGCTCGCGCCTAGCGCCCGTGCGCAGTTCGACCAGCGCGTTTGGCTCTTCCGAACCGGCGGTGAGGATGCCGCGCGGGCGATGGTACTTGAACGAGCGGCCGACCAGCTTGACGCCATTGGCGATCAGCGCCGAGGCCAGCGTGTCGCCCTGGAAGCCGGAGAAAGCCTTGCCGTCGAAGCGGAAGTTCAGTGGCGCCGAGCGGTCGACAAGACCGCCGGAAGGGAGACGGTGGGATTGGCTGGAGGTCATGACTGCCGACCCTCCATGAGTTCGATGATATGCGAGCGGGTGGCGCCGAACCTTACCCTCCCCCTTGTGGGGAGGGTCGCTGCGAAGCAGCGGGGTGGGGGTGCGGCGCCGCCCCCCCCCCCCCCCCGCCCGGGCCGCCACCCCCCAGGGGAGGGGGGGGGGGGGGGCGGCGCGGCGCCGGCCCGCGCCGCGGGCGGGACAGCC
>NZ_JAMYSA010000164.1:0-10705 GCF_040321735.1 Mesorhizobium sp. M0293 | reverse complement strand
AACCATCGCCGGTCCTCCCGGCGAGGGAGAAAACTGTCACCCATCTAATCAGTCCATTCTGTTACCTATCTATCCGGTTCGGACACCGTGGCGGGCTTTTCAATTGATGCACTACTCGTCGGCAGAACGCCCACCTGCAGAATAACAGGGGCGCGCGGCTCATGCTGTCTCGGCATTCCGCGGGTTGCTACGGCCCATCTCGTCGTTCCTCTGGCGGGCGAACCTTGCGAAACATCGCAAGCAGAAGGATGTCATAGACAATCTTCAAGGCGCCGGCGATGAGCAGCGGCCAACCGAAGCCGGACATTGCGAGCAGCGAGCCGGCAAGCATCGGGCTGGCGGCTGCCGCGAGGCTGCGCGGGACAGCGGTGACACTCGCGGCGGCGGCCCGCTCACCAGGTGATACCACGGCCATGACGTAGGAGGTGCGGGTCGGTACGTCCATCTGCGACAAGGCGCTCCTGATCAGCAGAAGTACGATGACGGGACCGAGGCTCGGCATGAAGGGGATGAGCAAAAGGCAAAGACTGGACGGCAGGTGTGTGAACACCATCGTGTTCACCAGCCCGATCCGTTTAGAGATTTGCACGGCCACTAGATACGACCCGGCGGAGAGGATACCCGTCAAAAAGAAGATTGCGCCCGTCGCAGCGAGCGATAGCCCGAACCGTTGGAAAAGCCAAAGAGCCATCAACGACTGGACCACGAAACCGCCCGCAAAAGCGTCAAGGCTGAAAAGTGCAGCGAGCGTGAGGACGATGGTTCGAGATTTGCGTAGTGGTTCCGCCGGTACCGCACTCGCATCGAGCGGCTCATCCGGCAATTTCCGATAGAGGAGCAACGCTCCTACTCCCAGAAAGGCATAAAGCAGGAAGGCGATCTGGAGAGCTTGCTTGATGTCCAGGCCGACAATCTGGCGGAGTAGGTCGGGGGCTCCGGCCGCAAGAGCACCGACCGCCCCTACAAGTGAGCCGACAAGGCTGTAGCGTGCAAAGAGCGCGGTGCGGTTGCGGTCAGTGACACTATGGGCAAGTTGCGCATGCTCCAGCGGCAGAAACACACTGACGTCGCCCGAGGATGGGTTCAACGTTCCCACGAATGCGACAAGGAGCAGCGGCCAGAAATCCTGAACCAACGCGAAGGCGCTCCCCGTGACAACCATCAGGACGGCAGCTGCAATCAGCAGGGAGCGGCGAGAGAAATGGTGTGCGACAAACCCGACGGTCAAAGTGAGCACCGCTGAACCAGCGAGCGTCGCTGTGGCGAGAACCCCGATCTTGAAAGGACTGAAACCAAGTGTGGCCAAATAGGCGGGAAGCAGAAGACTGACGAGTCCGTCGCCGAATGCCCTCAATCCCCTGGACGTCAACAGAAGGGCAGCTGCCGGCCTGGCACCGGCAGGCAGCAGCGAAAACCTCTGTTTGGCTAAAGGTTCGCGCGAAGCATTCGTCGGCGTCTGGGCTGCCAGGTATGCCTCCTGCCGCAAAGTGGTTGCGCCTATCGCACTGCTTAAATCGATCCCGTGGCAACGCCATAAAGCACGCCCAGGACAGAGCATGTCGCGAGCACGGGGATCATGCCGATCTTGAAACGAAACACGGCCAGCAGCGCACCGATTGTCAGCACCAGCGACGGCAGGTTGACGGAGCTGAATACTGGCACATCCACCGTCGTGCCCAGCCAGCTGACCTCACGCAGTTCGCGGAACAGCACATGAAGCGCGAACCACACCGCCAGGTTCAGGATCACACCGACCACCGCCGCCGTGATGGCAGACAGCGCTGCCGATAGGGCCTTGTTGCTGCGCATCGTCTCCATGAACGGCGCGCCGAGGAATATCCACAGGAAGCACGGAACGAAGGTTACCCACGTCGTCAGCAGACCGCCGAGTGTTCCGGCGACCAGCGGGCTGAGCATTCCTGGCGCCCGGTAGGCGCCCATGAA
This sequence comes from Mesorhizobium sp. M0293, assembly GCF_040321735.1. NCBI lineage: Bacteria > Pseudomonadati > Pseudomonadota > Alphaproteobacteria > Hyphomicrobiales > Phyllobacteriaceae > Mesorhizobium > Mesorhizobium sp. M0293. The sequence goes on along the minus strand of NZ_JAMYSA010000164.1, from coordinate 8,761 downwards.
ACCGACGAACTGGGTGACCATGATGAGCGGACCGGGCGTGGTCTCGGCCATACCGAGGCCGTCCAGCATTTCTCCCGGCTTGAGCCAGCCGTAGTGCTCGACACCTTGCTGAGCGACATAGGCGAGCACCGCATAGGCGCCGCCGAAGGTGACCATCGCCATCTTGGAGAAGAAGATCGCGATGTCGGTGAAGACATTGCCTTGCCCAAGAAACACAAGAAGTGCCAGGACCGGCACGAGCCACAGCAGCAGACACACCGCTGCGATCTTCAGCGACCAGCTGACGGATGGCCGGGTATGCGCAGGCACCCCTTCGCCAAGCGCCGTATCTGCGTCGGCAACCTGCTTGCCGCCGACCTTGCCATGTCCGTTGCCCGACTGGAATGAAGCCCACCCTGCCCGTCCCCCGACGTAACCGATCACACCCGCAGCCAGGATGACCAGCGGGAATGGCGCGTGGAAGAAGAACAGAGCGATGAAGGCCGCCGCCGCAAGCCCGATCATGGCATTGTTCTTGAGCGCCCGTCTGCCGATGCGCAACACCGCTTCGAGCACGATGGCAAGGACCGCCGCCTTCAAGCCGAAGAAGAGGGCCTGAACTGCTCCGACATTGCCAAAGATTGCATAGATCCAGCTCAACGCCATGATGGCGATCGCACCAGGCAGCACGAACAGGATACCGGCGACGAGGCCGCCTCTGGTCTTGTGCATGAGCCAGCCGATGTAGATGGCAAGCTGTTGTGCCTCCGGCCCGGGCAGCAGCGTGCAGTAATTGAGCGCATGCAGGAACCTGGTCTCGCCGATCCAGCGTTTTTCCTCGACGATGATGCGGTGCATCATGGCGATCTGACCCGCCGGGCCGCCGAAGCTGAGCGCGGCCACACGCGCCCACACCCGCGTGGCCTCAGCGAACGAAATGCCATGGCCGGGCGTGTCGTCTGGTCGGTTCGGTGCTGTCACGGTGTTCTCAGCATTGGCCATGATTGGTTCCTCGGATCACCCGCGCTTCGAGCGGAAATATCGGTAGAGGTTGTCGAACACCGAAGCGCCCTCGGCGATCCGTTGCTCGTCACCGGCATTCGCCATGGCGATCCCGGCGATCAGGCTGGCAATCCCCGTGGCTTCCTCGCGACCGAACTTGCTGTCCTTGAGATCAATATCGTGGACGACCTCGGCGATGGCCTGCAAAGCCGTATCCGTAATGCCGGCGCGGGCCAGCAGCACCTCGAAGCTGCAGCGGTCTCCCTCATGGGTGATTTCGCCCTCAAACATGTCGAAGCGCAATTCGCCCTCCTTTGGCACGTATCCCTTGCCAGCGACGAAGCGGATTGTTGCATCGGCATCGATGAAGCGATGGATCAGCCAGCTGCAGGCGATGCGATCGACATGCACGTCCCGGCGAGTGACCCAGGTCCGGCCCTTGAGCTCGCCCGGCTCGGCCATCTTCTTTGGTTCCTTGGTCATGGCCTTGTCCTCCATAAGCTGAGCCTCGAGCTCGGCGATCAGTCCCTCTACAGCAAGGCGACCGCTGGCGCCGAAGAAGTCGATTGTCACAAGCTCGGCGAGCCGCTTGCGCATTCGACCGAGTTGCGTGCGGGCGTCCGCGCGCCGATCCTCGGTCCTCTCGGCGTCGATAGCCGCCGTTAGATCGCGCGCTGCCTTGGCGATCTCCGCATAGTCGGTGTCCCGCGCGGCATCGAACAGCGCCCGAACCTGTACGTCCGTCAGGCCGTCGATCAGACGCGCCTCACACACCATCGCCTCACCGCCACCGTCGATAATTTCCTTCAGGAGCCATTCGAAATCCTCCTGCGTCTCTGCATCGGCGGGCAGCGCATAGACGGTGCTTTTGACCGCAACTGCGCCGATACCCTGCAGCCGCCGCCAGATCTTTACCCGGAAATAGGCTGGTTTGGTCGGCAGCTGATGGATCAAGAGCAGCCAGCGCTGCTCGGTCCCAAGTTCCCCTTCGCTCATCAGCAGACCGTATCACTGAGAAAGGCAAATGCAACACTTGTATCATGCTTTATTCAGGCGTAGCGTTCGCGGTCTCGCAGACTGTCTCGCTGACGCCCGACAGGAGGTGCCGAAATGAGAGCTTCGGGTGGGGCTACCCAGTCAGGATCATCCGCGACACGGACCCTTGGACGCACCGCAGCTACGCTCATGACTGCCGGCATGATTATCGGGACGGGTATTTTCGGTGCCCTTGGTGCGACCGCCGAGCGGGCCGGTCCCGCCCTTCTCCTGGCGATGATTCCAGGAGGGCTGGTATGCTTGGCCACAGGTATCAGCGGCGCGCAGCTCGGCGTCAATTTCCCCAGACATGGCGGTGCGTTCATCTGGGCCCGGGCGTTCCATCTCAACACGGTCGGCTTCCTTGCTGGCTGTTGCTATGTTGGACAGGGGATTGTGGGCACGGGCGTGGTATCGCTGCCTTCGCTCATTACTCAGCACAACTTGTTCCTGGCCTTCCCGTACATTTGACGGCTGGCGCGCTTGTACTCGTTGTTATGCTAATGAATTCCTTTGGTATTTCCTTCACGAGCAAAGTCATTATTGGCCTGGTGCTGGTCATCGTTGCGCTTCTGGGCGTATTCGTTTTCTTCGCGGCTCCGCATGTAGAAGTCGCTCGTTTGGTCCCGACACTGGATAAGGGGCCATTCGGATTTATGGCGGGCGCCGCGATCTTCTTCTGGGCTTGGGATGGCTTCATGCGCACCGCCATTATGGCGGGCGAAATTCGGGATCCCCGAAAGGCCATTCCCTTCTCCATTCTAGGCGGCATTGCGATCGCCGCCGTCGTCTATTACGCCGTGGCCGCTACTACTCTGGGGGTGCTTGGCGCGGAGGAAATGGCCAAAGATGACGTACCTCTCTTCAAGGCAGCTACGCAGGCTATCGGGTCGTGGGGCGGCTGGCTGATCCTAGGGGCCGCATGGACAGCATCGATTAACGAGCTCGTTAGCGATCTGCTCAGCGTCTGGCGTGTGGCGCTCGCGATGGGCGAGGCGCGCGAATTTCCGAAATGGCTCGGCGAGGTCCATCCGCGTTTCAAGGTGCCGCGTCACGCAGTACTTGCCATCGGGGCGCTCGTCTTTGCAGTGGTGCTGGTGTTCGACCTGCGTCAGGTCTTGCCGCTTGCCAGCTTTTACCTGCTGGTTTGGTTTGCCATTACCCACTACGCGGCTCTGCACTTAAGTAAGGAGCAGCGCCTGTTCTCGCCCTTCTTCGCTTGGTTCGGCCTGGCTGGCTGCTTCATACTGCTCTTCTTCATACCACTCCTGCACCTTATAATTGGAATGGTGACGCTCGCGTTGGCGTTCGGCACTCGATTCATTGTGCGGCGCCAACCGAAATTTGGTTCGGCTAGTGCTAGCTGAAACGAGGAGGTCCAAGATGCTCGATTACCAAGCCATTGAATCCCTTACCGGACTGAAGGGACAGACCACGGGTGACGTGCTCAAGTTATCGGTCCCGCGCAGTGAAGTGAGAGTGACCCTGGACGGCTTTGAGATCATTCCGTTTATGGGTCTCACCTCCTGGGTCGGTTTCAAACAGGGGGCACATCATGCGACGTTGATGGGCGACATCGTCGTGCTCGAAGATGAAATCGAGGGAGCGATGGCCGCAGCGATCCAGGCAAACCTGTATGTAACGGCCCTACATAATCATTTCGTCCGCGAACAGCCGCGCGTGATGTTTATGCATGTCGAGGGTACGGCTGATGAAACTGCGTTGGCGACAGGAGCGCATGGGATTTTTGAAGCAATAAAGATCGTGCGCAAGAAGCGTCCTGTCGGACCTGCCATGAAGAAAGTGAACAGTAGCTTGAACGTCCCGCCGCTTGAGGCGATTGTCGAGCACAAGGGCGAGAGCAAGGACGGCGTGCTCAAGTTTGTCCTGGGGCGGCCATCCGTGCCCGTCGTCTGCACACGCTGTGGCGAGCTCAATATTGATGCCGCAATGGGCTACAACACGTGGGCAGCCTTCCAGGGCACGGACGAGCGCGCCGCGGTCTGCGGCGACTTTGCGATGCTGGAAAATGAAGTCCATTCAGTCATCCGTGAACTGCAAGCTGGAGCGATTGAAGTGATCGCGGTGCACAATCACATGTTCTTTGAAGACCCGCGGATCATCTTCTTGCACTACTGGGGCATCGGCAATGCTCAGGCGTTGGCGCAGAGTTTGAGGCGGGCGCTCAACACGCAGCAATAGTTTGTCAGACCGTGCTGGAGCCGAGCGCGCCGATGCCCTGCAACCATCGCCGAATCTTCACCCGAAAGTAGGCGGGCTTGCTTGGCAGCTGATGGACCAGGAGCAGCCAGCGCTGCTCCTGTGATTGCCCCTCACTCATAAGTGAACCGTATCACGAACAAAGACAAATGCAACACTTGTATCATTCTACATTCGGGCATAGCGTTCGCCCCCTCACGGATGGCCGTGCCGCAGAGTGGGGAAACCGATGCCACACCAAATCATGCCGTTGCCGTTCAAGCCGCCTCGCCTCGTCGGCCTCTCCGAGAGGCTGTTGGCAAGTCACTACGAAAACAACTATGGCGGTGCCGTTCGTCGCCTCAACGCCATCGAACAGCGGCTCGACGGGCTCGACTGGGGCGCGGCGCCAGTTTTCGACATCAATGGTCTGAAACGCGAGGAACTGGTCGCAGCCAATTCAGCAATCCTGCACGAAATCTATTTCGACGGACTCGGTGGCACCGGCGATGCCGGAGGCGATCTCGCTGCGGCTCTGGAGCGCGACTTCGGCAGCGTAGCCTCCTGGCGCGCCAAGTTCATGGCCTGTGCCAAGGCGCAGGCCGGAGGCTCGGGATGGACCCTGCTGACCTGGTCGGAGCGGCGCGACCGACTGACGATCCAATGGGCGGCGGACCACACCAACTGTCTTGCCGGCGGCATGCCGATCCTCGCGCTCGACATGTACGAGCACGCCTACCACATGGATTTCGGCACCAAGGCCGGCGCCTATGTCGATGCCTTTATGAAGAACATCCATTGGGAACGGGTGGCTGCCCGCCACCGGCGAGCCGTCGCGAAGCGTGATCCTTCAACAGGATCGGCATCGGACGATGCGGTTCCAGCGGTCGCACCAGAGGAACTGCGGGCGCGTCTCGATCATGGAGAAGATCTCGTCGTGCTCGATGTCTGCCTCGCCGACGATCTGGCAAAACGCAGCGATATGTTGCCGGGGGCCAAGGTCCGCGCGCCTGAGACCATCGCCGATTGGGCGGGTGAACTGCCGAAGGACAGACCGGTCGTCGTCTATTGCGTCTACGGCTTCCAGGTCAGCGGCGACGCAGTCGCCGAACTGCGGCGTCGCGGCGTCGATGCGAGTGCGCTTTCAGGCGGCATCGCCGCCTGGCATGCGATCGGCGCGCCAACCGTCCCCCTGGTGATAAGCGAAGAAAGGATTGCGTCATGAAATGGGTTACCCGTGAACGTCCGGTCATCGACCGCATTGCCTGCCCCTGGCTGATTGCGCGCTTCATCGACAAGGAACCTGAGTTCCTGTTCGTGCCGCCCGATCAGGTGATCCGTGTTGCCCAGGAAACGGGCGCCACGCCTTACGACGTGCCCGGCGTCGAATTCACCCATGTCGGCGACGGCTGCAGTTTCGACACCTTCGTTTCCAAAAATGGGCTCGATCGCGACCCGGCGATCGTAACCATTGCGGCGATCGTGCGCGGCGCCGACACGGACCGGCACGACCTCACGCCACAGTCGGCGGGGCTGCTGGCAATCTCCATGGGTCTGCGGGACCTAACGTCTGACGACCAGGAGGTGCTGAAGCACGGCTTCGTCATCTATGACGCGCTCTACGCGTGGGCTTCGGGCCGCAAAGCGGAAACGCATAGCTGGCCACCCGCCATCAAGCCGGCGGCCGCATGACGAATTGGGCAATGGGGGCAAATTACAAGGAGAAACCCCATGCATGCAAAACTCGTGACCGGAGCGATGCTGATTGTGATGTCGGCGCTGCTCCAACCGGCATCGGCGGCGCCCGATTGGGAAACAATCGCAAAGGCGCTCGGCAAATCCGGAACCGAGACGCCTGATGGCGTCTACAGGGTCGGGCTGCCACGAACGGACCTGAAGGTTTCGCTCGATGGCATATCCCTGAAACCCGGATTTGCGCTTGGAGGCTGGATCGCGTTCGAACCCATGGGAGATCAGGCCATGGTCATGGGCGACATCGTTCTGACGCAGGACGAGGTGAACCCGGTCATGAAGAAGCTTGAAGAAGGTGGGATCGAGATCACTGCGGTGCACAACCACTTGCTGCGCGCGGAGCCGATGACGCTCTACATGCACGTCCTCGGCCAAGGCGACCCGGTTACGCTCGCAACAGCGCTTCATGCCGGATTGGCGCTGAGCAAAACACCGATGGGAGGCGGCGCCCAGCCGCAAGCCGCTCCGCAGATCGAGTTCGACACGGCCAGTGTCGACCAAACCATCGGTTATAAGGGTAAGGCCAACGGAGCGGTCTACCAGTTCACGATACCGCGCGCTAAGCCGGTCGAGGAAAATGGAATGGAAGTGCCGGCGGCCATGGGCTCGGCAATAGCGATCAACTTCCAATCGACAGGTGGCGGCAAGGCGGCGATCACGGGTGATTTTGTGCTGACCGCCAAGGAGGTCAATCCGGTTATCAAAGCCATGCAGGACAACGGCATCGAGATCACCGCACTGCATAGCCACATGCTCGATGAGCAGCCGCGGCTCTTCTTCATGCATTTCTGGGCAAACGACGATGTGCAGAAGGTGGCGAAAGGCCTGCGCGCAGCCCTCGACAAGGTCGCCGTCAAGAAGAGCTAGATTGGTGGCCCGTCCAACGGCGGAGTTCGGCCGGCTCGGAGCGATTGCCCGGCCTTCTTCCCGCTGGCTCGGGAATTGTCCTCTGGCACGGTGTCTTTCTGCCACCAGCATTCCGCCGGAGATCGCCTTTCCATCGTACGTGAGAGGCGGGCCGGGCCTTTGCGAACCGATGCGTTCGGAACGATCGAAGGCCCGCTTCGTTCTGATCGGATGGACTGGATTAGACTAGGCCTCCTGGCTTTAGCGGGGTTCCTCACCTGGACGCTGAACACCCTCTCGGCCGGAGGCGGAGGTCTATTGCTGATCCCCGCCGTGACTTTCATCACAGGCAGCGCGGCGGTTGCGCCGGTCATCACCTTGACCGAGCTCATCGGCAATCCCATCCGCGCCCTGGCCTTTCGGCGCGACATAGATTGGAGCTTGGTCCGTTGGTACCTGCCCGGCGCCATCGCCGGCGCCGCAGCGGGCTCTTGGCTCTTCGCCAACAGTCGGGCGGAATGGCTCCAGATACTCATAGGGATCTATCTGATCAGTGCAGTCTGGGAATTTCGCGGCGGGGCGCGCGAGCGGAGCTACCGAGCTCGCCGCTGGTGGTTCCTCCCGGCCGGCCTGATCGTCGCCCTGTTGTCGGCGCTGATGGGCACGGTGGGACCCGTCCTGAATTCGCTCTATCTGAACTACGGTTCGGAGAAGGAGACGTTGGTCGCAACGAAATCCGTGAACTCGTTTGTGACCGATGTCGTCAAGATCGCGGTATTCACCGGACTCGGCGCGCTAGGTGGTCAGGCGGCCATGTACGGCGTAGCCGCGGGTTTGGGCGCCGCGCTTGCCAATCTGCTGGCCAAGCGCTGGCTCGAACGCCTGAGTGGACGACAATTCCGCGGCCTTGTGGTCGCGCTCATGGCTGTGAGTGGAGCGCTGATGATCTGGAACCAGCACAGCTTCGTTGTGCAGGCTTGGCGCGCGGCCACAGGAATGTCCTAACAATGTCGACGTTGGCCGGAGCGCTGCGCCGTAGCTTGGTTGGCCGGTCCCGCGATGCACAGAAGCTGGCGAAAGGTCTGCGCGCAGCCCTCGACAAGGTCGCCGTCAAGAAGAGCTAAGCTTCCCGTCCGCGTGCATCAGAGTGGCCTTGGGCTGGTTCCTTCGAACCAGCCGGGCCTAACCCGATCAGCTTCGAGAAGCTTCGCCAGGTCAGATCACGCTCAGCGTCACGGCGGCAAGAACAAGATAACGGCCGACCTTGGCGGCAGTGACCAACAAAAGGAAAACCCGAAAAGCTCGCGCAGGACGCCCGCGACGACGGTTAGCGGATCACCGACAACCGGCAGCCAACTCAGCAGGAGCGACCACTTTCCGTAGCGGCGATACCACACTTGCGCGCGCTCCAGTAGCGCTTGGTTCATCGGAAACCACCGTTGGCTCCGGAAGCGCTCGATGCCTCGCCCGAGCAGCCAGTTGATCACCGATCCAAGCACGTTGCCGACGCTCGCGACTGCGATGAGCAGCCGGGGCGAGTAATCCGCAAGCAGCAGCCCGACCAGCACTGCTTCCGATTGCATCGGCAGGATCGTAGCGGCGATCAAGGCCGCCAGGAACAAACCAGCATAGGCTGCGAGATCTACTCCGAGACGCACGGCGATGGCGGCGGTCAGTCCGTAAACCACAAAAAAGGGTCGCAGCGTTCCTTCCGACTAAGGTGTGCTGGAAGTTGCCTTCGACGGGAACCACGGCTGGTTCTGGCGCAATCGCGGTGACCGCGAGGTAACGCTGACGATCCAGACCGAAGGCGATTACATCGACATCAAGCGCATGATCTAAAGCAGTACGAGTACGCCCCGCCCAAGTGGGGGACGGCCGAGACCTATTGCGCTTAAACCCTCCCGAGGCAGAAATTTTCGGAATCCATGAATCACAAGCCGGTGGG
>NZ_JAMYSA010000163.1:0-10723 GCF_040321735.1 Mesorhizobium sp. M0293 | reverse complement strand
AAAGACTGGCCGAGACCGTCAGAGCACATTGGACCATCGAGAACCAGTTGCACTGGAGCCTCGATGTCGTCTTCCATGAGGACGATGCCCGAACCCGCAAGGATAACGGGCCGCAAAACCTGGCCATCATCAGACGCCTCGCCCAAAACATCTTGCAAGCCCATCCTCTCGACAAACCCATCGCCAGCAAGATGCGAAGAGCCAGATGGAACAGAGACTTCCTCTTCCAGCTCTTTACTCATATGCGATAGCCCTGCCCTCGTGGGGGAGATGCCCGGTAGGGCAGAGGGGGGCGCTGTCCCGTCAACCGCAGAAAACAAATCCGCTCTTCAAGTCAATCTCGCAAAATCATTCCTCTACTAAATTTATAGAAATACCTAGCCTGATCCATCTTCCAACCGGCGAGGCCATTTTTCCCGGCGCCGATCCGCAGCGAAGGAGAGGGATCATGTTCAATCCGACCAAGCGCTTCAATCTGACCAGACGAGTTTTCGGCATCGGGCTGCTGGCGGCAAGCGTTGCCGTGTCGTTCGGTGCCGCCGCGCAGGAGTTGAAGCAGTTCAGCATCGGCTATCAGAAGACCGGCCTGCCGGTGATCGCCAGGCAGCAGCAGGTGATCGAGAAGGCGCTTGACGACAAGGGCGTCACCGTCAAATGGGTCGAGTTCACCGCCGGGCCGCCGCTGGTCGAGGCGCTCAATGTCGGCGCCATCGATGTCGGCTGGACCGGCGACGCACCGCCGATCTTCGGCCAGTCGGCCGGCGCCAACATCGTCTATGCGGCGGCGCTGCCGTCGAATGGCGAGGGCGAGGCGATCTTCGTCAAGCCGGCCTCGCCCATCCGGTCGGTCGCCGACCTGAAAGGCAAGCGCGTCGGCGTCGGCAAAGGCACCAGTGCGCACAATTTGCTCGTCGCCGCCTTGGAAAAGGCCGGTATTCCGTTCGACCAGATCACGCCGGTCTATCTCAGCCCCGCCGATGCGGCCGCCGCCTTCGCCAGCGACCAGATCGACGCGTGGGCCGTCTGGGATCCGTTCTTCGCCATCGCCGAAACGCGCTACCAGCCGCGCGTGCTGGCGCGCTCCAGCGAGGTGCTCAAGGTCAACACCTATTTCCTCGCCAACAAGGATTTCGCCAAGGCGCACCCCGAGATCGTCACCACGACGATCGCGGCCCTTGGCGAGGCGGCGAAATGGGCCGACCAGAACCGCGACAAGGTGGCTGCGGCGCTGCATGAGGTGACCGGTGTGCCGCTCGAGGCGCAGACGATCGCCGCCAACCGCACCAAATTCGGCATCATTCCGATCACCGACGAGATCGTCGCCGGCCAGCAGGCGACCGCCGACCGCTTCTACAAGCTCGGGCTGATCCCGAAAGCGGTCCGCATTTCCGACGCGGTGTGGACCGCGCCGGGCAATTGATTTTTTCTCCGACGGCGCCGGGTGAGAACGCCCGGCGCCGTTTGACGTTTGCACCTTCCAGAGGCCAGACATGACCGCGCCAGCCAGCACCGCACCGCTCGATTTCTTCTGGTTCATCCCGACGCATGGCGACGGCTCCTATCTCGGTTCCGAGGAACAGCAACGGCCGCCGGAATTCGGCTACTTCAAGGAAATCGCGCAAGCGGTCGACCGGCTCGGCTTTCCCGGCGTGCTGTTGCCGACCGGACAGAACTGCGAGGATTCCTGGATCACCGCGACGGGACTTGCGACGCTCACCGAAAAACTGAAGTTCCTTGTCGCGCTGCGGCCGGGCGTGACGCTGCCGACTTTTGCCGCGCGCCAGACCGCCGCGCTCGACCGGCTGAGCAACGGCCGGCTGCTGCTCAATGTCGTGGTCGGCGGCAACCCGACAGAGCTCGCCGGCGACGGCGTCTTCCTGCCGCATGACGAGCGCTATGCCCAGGCGCATGAATTCCTGACCATCTGGCGCGGCCTGGTGTCCGGCGAGCGCGTCAATTTCGACGGCAAATATTATCGCGTCGAGAATGGCCGCCTCGACCTTCTGCCGCGCCAAGAGCGGCCGCCGCTCTATTTCGGCGGATCCTCGGACGCGGGCCAAGACCTCGCCGCCGACCTCGTCGACATGTATCTGACCTGGGGCGAACCGCCGGCGCAGGTCGCCGAAAAGCTCGCTGCGGCGCGCAGGAAGGCGGCGCTGCGCGGCAGAAAACTGCGCTTCGGCATCAGGCTGCATTTCATCGTGCGCGAGACCGAGGACGAAGCCTGGCGCGCCGCCGACCGGCTGATCAGCCACGTCACCGACGCCCAGATCGAAAACGCGCAGGCACGTTTCCTCACCCAGATGGACTCGGTCGGCCAGCGCCGCATGGCCGAACTGCATGGCGGCCGCCGCGACAGGCTGGTGGTGTCGCCCAATCTGTGGGCCGGCGTCGGGCTGGTTCGCGGCGGCGCCGGCACGGCGCTGGTCGGCACGCCGGAGCAGATCACCGAGCGCATCCGCGAATATCAGGCGATCGGCATCGATACCATCATCGGCTCCGGCTATCCGCATCTCGAGGAAGCCTACCGTGTCGCCGAGCTGCTATTCCCGAAGCTCGGGCTCGGCACCAGGCGGCAGCGGGCGCATGAGAACATCGCCAACGAATTCTCCGTTGGCTTCCATGGCGCCAACCGCCTGCAGGCCTCGTCATGAGTCTGGCTCAACGTGTCGGCAAGAACGGCATCGGCTGGCTGCTGCCGGTGCTGGTGATTGCCGGCTGGGAGATTGCATCACGGGCCGGCGTCATGCCGGCCAACGTGCTGCCGGCGCCAAGCGCCGTCGCCGAGGCCTTCTGGCGGCTGACGCTGTCGGGCGAGCTGATCCGCAACATCGGCGTCAGCACCGCACGCGCGCTTGCCGGCTTCGCCGTCGGCGGCTCGATCGGCTTTGCGCTTGGCCTCGCCAACGGGTTGTCGAGGCTGAGCCGCGGCCTTACCGACACGACGCTGCAGATGATCCGCAACATTCCGCACCTGGCGCTGATCCCGCTGGTCATCCTGTGGTTCGGCATCGACGAGGAAGCAAAGCTGTTCCTGGTGGCGCTCGGCGTGTTCTTTCCGATCTATGTCAACACGCTGCTCGGCATCCAGAGCGTCGATCCGCAGCTGGTCGAGATGGGCCGCGTCTACGGCATGGACCGGCGCGCGCTGTTCTTCCGCGTCATCCTGCCCGGCGCACTGCCGGCGATCTTCGTCGGCCTGCGCTACGCCTTGGGCATCATGTGGCTGACGCTCATCGTCGCCGAAACCATCTCGGCCAGTTCCGGCCTCGGTTACATGGCCATGCAGGCGCGCGAATTCCTGCTGATCGATGTCGTCGTGCTGTCGATCCTGATCTATGCGCTGCTCGGCAAGCTCGCGGACAGCCTCGCCCGCCTGCTCGAGCGGTTCTTGCTGAGTTGGCATCCGGCCTTCCAGAATGCATGAGTTTTCGATGCCAGCCGCCAGCCTGACTTCCGTTCGTTCCTTCACCGCCACGCCAGCGCCGGCGCGCCCGGCGATATCGGTCGAAGGGCGGCGCGCCTTCGCCTTCAAGGGCGTGGAAAAACGCTTCGGCGACAAGACCGTTCTCGACGGCGTCGATCTGGACGTGCCGGCCGGCCAGTTCCTTGCCGTCATCGGCAAGAGCGGCTGCGGCAAGAGCACGCTGCTCAGGCTGCTGGCTGGGCTCGATCGGCCGACATCAGGATCGCTGACATTCGGCGTGGAAGAGGAAGGCCATAGCCGCACCCGCTTCATGTTCCAGGAGCCGCGGCTCCTACCCTGGGCCAGCGTGGTGAAAAACGTCGAGGTCGGGCTGACCGGGATTGCTTCCGGCGCAGGGGCCCGCCAACGCGCGCTCGACATTCTCGGCGAGGTCGGGCTTGCCGATCGCGCCGACGAATGGCCCTCGGTGCTGTCCGGCGGCCAGAAGCAGCGCGTGGCGCTGGCCCGCGCGCTGGTCGGCCACCCGCAAATCCTGGCGCTCGATGAACCACTGGGCGCGCTCGACGCGCTGACCCGCATCGAGATGCAGCAATTGCTGGAACGGATCTGGATCGCGCAGAAGTTTACCGCGGTGCTGGTCACGCATGACGTCGCCGAGGCGGTTGCGCTCGCCGACCGGGTCGTGGTGATCAGTGAAGGTCGGATCGCGCTCGATCTGGATGTCCCGGTGGAACGGCCGCGCCGGCGCGGCTCGGGGGAGCTTGCTCGGTTGGAGGGCAAGATTTTGGATCGGCTGTTCGGGTAGGGCTGTTGGGCGGAGGCAGTTTCAACGTTCGGGATTTGGCACGAGGCCTCCCCGACTTCGTCATCCACGGGCGGAGCGGAAGCGAAGCGTACGCGCAGACCCGAGGATGACGAAGGGATGGGCCTTTTCGCCAATTACAATCGGCGGCTCCACACGATCCTTCGCGATGCCGAAGCGACAGTTCGCCAGCGCTTCCCATCGCAGCTCACCCTCCTGACCGGTTCGCCCACACCAGCCCCATCAGGCCGACCAGCATGGTGACGATGCCGGTATAGAGCCATTGCGACTGGCCGGTCATGAAGCTGCCGCCGATCGCGCCGACGCCTTGCAGCGCCCACAGCGCGCCTATGGCAAGCACGATCAACGCCAGCAGATTTTTGATCAGTCTCATTGCCGGATCTCCTTTTCGAAGTCGATCGGTTACAGGGTTGCGGCCGTGATGAAATAGCCAAAGGAAGGGACCTGGTCGCCCTCACTTCTACTTGGATATCAGCGCTCAATCTTGTCAAACAAATCCCGAATATCGGCGCGAAGATCATGATCAACTGATCATCGTGCGCCGGAAAATCCCTAACAGACTGTTACCCAGCGACTCCAAACGTGTGATCTTGCCACGGAACCGACAGATGGTTGCCGCATTTCCTGCCTTATTTGGCTCCTAACGGCTGGGGTCTGTCAAAAACGGAGCCATCCCTCAAATATGAAGAACTCAAAACAGACCGCGCTTGTCGCGGTAACGATCGCTGCTGGCCTGATGGTCGGCGCATCTTCGGCAACCGCCGCCAGCCAGTGCGGCCGCGCCTCGTGGTACGCCTTGCACTCCAAGACCGCATCGGGCGAGCGCATGAACCCGTCGGCAATGACCGCCGCCCACCGCACGCTGCCCTTTGGCACCAAGCTCCGGGTAACCAACAAGAACAACGGCCGCAGCGTCATCGTGCGCATCAACGATCGCGGTCCGTTCATCCGGGGTCGCGTGCTCGACCTGTCGAAGGGTGCGGCCGGCCAGCTCGGCTTCATCGGCTCCGGCCACACCGCCGTCTGCATGGCGCGCGTCTAAAGCTTCCTGTGTCCGGCAAGAGGGCCGGACACATTACCTACACATTTCGCAGCCGCACACTGAGCCGGCTGGCGCCATTCAGGGCCGATTCCCAGGGGCTTGAACCAAAGAAGCATTGGTCACGCCGCGTGACGTATTGCATCGCAGCAATTAGTTGTTAACTTCCCCGCGAGACATTTAAGGCTCGGCGCTGCTCGTCGTCCCTTCGGTCGCAGGCAGCAGCGGGGTTCTCGATGTTCTACCAGCTCTATGAAATGAACCATGCGGCCTTGCAGCCGGCGCGCCTCTATGCCGATGCGGTGCGCCTGCTCTATACCAATCCGCTCAATCCGTTGTCCCATACGCCCTGGGGCCGTTCGGTCGCGGCGACCGCCGAATTGTTCGAGCGCACCACGCGCCGCTACGGCAAGCCGACCTTTGGCCTCGACAAGACCGTGGTCGACTGGAAGACCGTCGCGGTCGCCGAGAAGACCGTCTGGTCGCGGCCGTTCTGCAATCTCGTCCGCTTCGAACGCTCCGTTCCCGCCGGGCGCAAGCCGGATCCGAAGCTTTTGATCGTGGCGCCGATGTCGGGCCACTATGCGACGCTGCTGCGCGGCACAGTTGAAGCCATGCTGCCCCATGCCGACGTGCACATCACCGACTGGGTCGATGCCCGCATGGTGCCGCTGGCCGACGGCAGCTTCGATCTCGACGACTATATCGACTACATCATCGACATGCTGCATGCGCTCGGCCCCGACACCCATGTGATGGCGGTGTGCCAGCCTTCCGTGCCGGTGCTGGCGGCCGTGGCGCTGATGGAAACCAAGGGCGATCCCTTTGTGCCCTCGACCATGACCCTGATGGGCGGGCCGATCGACACCCGCCGCAATCCGACGGCGGTCAACCTTTTGGCGCAGGAAAAGGGCATCGACTGGTTCCGCGACAACGTCATAATGACCGCGCCTTGGCCGGTGCCGGCCTTCGGCCGCGAGGTCTATCCAGGCTTCCTGCAGCTGTCCGGCTTCATGAGCATGAACCTCGACCGCCACATCATCGCCCACAAGGACTTCTTCATGCACCTGGTGAAGCATGACGGCGACAATGCCGAGAAGCATCGCGATTTCTACGACGAATATCTGGCTGTCATGGACCTGACGGCGGAGTTCTACCTGCAGACCGTCGACACCGTCTTCGTGCGCCAGGCCTTGCCCAAGGGCGAGATGACGCATCGCGGCACCAGGATCGATCCGTCATCGATCCGCAACGTCGCGCTGTTCACGGTCGAAGGCGAGAACGATGATATTTCCGGCCTTGGCCAGACCAAGGCCGCGCATGACCTTTGCCCCAACATCCCCGCTGAACGGCATGCGCACTATATGCAGCCGGCGGTCGGCCATTACGGCGTCTTCAACGGCTCGCGCTTCCGCTCCGAGATCGTGCCGCGCATCGTCGACTTCATCACCAGCTATGGCCGCCAGGAGCGCGTTGCGGTGAAGCCGAAGCTGGTCCGCACGGCCAAGAGATAATCCTGCAACGAGAATCCAGGCCAATTATTCGGCAAAAGCCGCCGGGTGATTCTGTTGCACAAGTGCCGCTGTCCAGCCCCTCGGGTAACCATGCCGACAATCCGACCGACGTCGTAATTGACACGGACTGTAAAACCCCCTTAACCTTTCGTTAATAACAAAGGGTGAGCGGGGACAATGATTTCCTCATCAGTGGCGCGACGGCTGCGCGTGTATGTGGCAGCCGGGCTGGCAGTAACGGGAGGCTGGGTGGCACCGGCTTTGGCGGCCGGAGCGATGGCGACCGGGGGTCTCACCTCGCAGCCGATCGGCCACTATGATTTCTGCAAGCTGCATCCCAGCGAATGCTCGATCCGCCCGTCCAATCTCGCGCCGGCCTCGATGACCGACGGGCTGATGCGCAAGCTTCTCAATGTCACCGCCAGGGTCAACGCCGCCGTCAAGCCAATGAGCGACATGGACATCTACGGCAAGGACGAGGTCTGGGCCTATCCCGACAAAGGCGTCGGCGATTGCGAGGACTACGTGCTGGAAAAGCGGCGCCAGCTTTCGCGTATGAGCATCTCGCTTGCCGATCTGCTGATCACCGTCGTGCGCAAGCCCGACGGCGAGGGCCACGCCGTGCTGACGGTGCGCACCGACAAGGGCGACTACGTGCTCGACAATCTGACCGACAAGGTCAAGGCGTGGGACGCAACCGGCTACCGCTTCCTCAAGCGGCAGGCAATCGACAACACCGGCCGCTGGGTCTCGATCCGAGGCGGCCAGCAGGTCCTGGTCGGCGCGGTTCAGTAGCGCGTAGGCAAACAGAGCGACTTCTGCGAAGGGTCGGCGATCCTTCGCCCCCTCTGTCCTGCCGGACATCTCCCCCTCAAGGGGGGAGATCGGATGTTACCTCCGCTTTCGCCAATTTCCCGCGTTGAATAATGTTGAAGAAGGCGAGCCGGCACCGAAGCTGCCAATCTCCCCCCTTGAGGGGGAGATGTCCGGCAGGACAGAGGGGGGCGCCGTCCCGCCGGCGTCTCGCTATTGGCCTAGCGCCGCTCGCATCATGCCACCCTCCCAACAATCTCGCATCCTCCGTGAACCATTTCCTCCCGGCCGACGACACACAGCCGTGAACCGAACCCAATCATGGAGACTTCAGATGACTGTACTTTTGCGAAATGCATTCCTCGCCGCCATCGCGGCATCGGCACTGGCCGGACCCGCCTTGGCCAACCAGACTATCCCAAGCTGCGCCAACACCTCGACCAACGATTTGTGGAGCGGCCGCTGTTGCAACCTTGGCGACTCGAACTGCCTGGGCGGCGGAAACAATGGCCACGACCATAGCGACAAAGGCGGCCGGGGAAACAATGGCGGCACGGCCGGCAAGAAATGATCCCACCAAAGATGCCTGCTGGCGGATCGCCGGCGGGCATCTCTTCACCTGAAGCGAGACACCTTCGCGAGGAAATCGCCAAGGTGCGCCTCCGGCGCAGATCGCGAAGCTACGGCTGCCGGCCCAGCGCCGCGCGGATCGATGCGGTGATGCGGCGAAGCTCCGCCTCGTCGAGCTTTTCGATGTTCTCGGCCAGCAGATTGGCCAGTTCGGTGGCGGCGGGGCTTAGGCCCGACGTATCGAGCTTCACACGCGGATGCGAGGCTTCGGCCAGCCGCGCCAGCTCCTCGGCGTCGTCCCAGATAATGTTGAAATAGCCGATGATCTTCTGGATCAGCGTCCAGGTCGGCGCGCCGCGCCTGCCGTGCTCGAGCGCCGACAGATAGGCGGCGCTGACGCCGATCGCCGCCGCCATGTCCTTCTGGCTGACGCCGCGTTCGCTTCTGAGCGTCCGCAGCTTCTCGCCGAACGGGGTCATGCGCCCACCCTCATGAGCGAACGCCTCACGATCGCGGCCGCCGCAGCCGGATATAAAGCGCACCCGAACCGCCATGGTTGCGGGCAGCATGGTCGTGGCTGGAGACCAGCGGCCGGAAGGCAGCCGTCGACAACCAGGCCGGCACGGCGCGCCGCAGCACGCCGTCGCCGCCGGAGGACGAGCCCTTGCCCGTGATGACCAGGACATAGCGGATGCCGCCGGCATGCGCCCGGTGCAGGAACGAGAACAGCAGCGAATAGGCCTCGTCCTGGGTCAGGCCGTGCAGATCGACCCGGCCTTCGATCGGCAGCCGGCCCTTCGACAGCTTGTCCAAGGTCGGCTCGTCGAGCGCATGGGCGACATGCTGCGTCTTGGGCTTTGCCGCGGCGGGCGTATTGGCAGCGGCCAGCGCCGGTTGCGACTGATTTGGCCTGGCCTCGGCAGGGATGTTGGGGACGTCGACAGCCATCCTGCCCTTCAGCGGCTTGGCCGTGCGCGCCACCAGATTCCACAGCACCCGGTCGTCTTCGCTCAGCTTGTCCGGACGCTGGGTCATCGATTCGACCCCGAAACGAGCGCGCGCGGCACCAGCGCATAAAAATCGGCCGGATTGCGCACCACGCCGGCGATCTCGCCGGCGGCATCGCCGGAACCGGCGAAGAGATCACCCCGCGCCGGTCCGGTGATGGCGGAACCAGTGTCCTGCGCGATCATCAGGCGGCGGAACGGTTTTGCGTCGAAGGCGGTGAGCGTCGGCGCATCGATGTAGAACGGCGTGCCGAATGTGTGCAGCAGGCGGTCGACGGCAATCGAGCGTCCCGGCGTCAGCGGCACCTTGGCGGCGGCGATCGGACCAAGCGTCGCGTCCTCGACATCGGCCTCGCGGAAGAAGATGTAGGAGCGGTTCCGCCACAGGATCTCGTCGACGCGGTCCGGATGCGCCTTGAACCAGGCGCGGATCGACTGCATCGTCACTTTTTCCAGCGGGATTTCTCCCAGTTCGCTCAGCACCTTGCCGGGCCCGGTGAAGCGCTGGCCGGATTTGGCGGCATAGGTGACGCGGGCAAGCCGGCCGTCGGTCATGTTCAGTCGTGCGGCACCCTGCACATGAACGAAGAAGGCATCGACCTTGTCGGCCAGCCAGGCGATTTCCAGGCCCTTGCCATCAAGCGCCCCGCGCTCGATCTCGCCGCGATCGGGATATTCGAGCAGCCCGTCCGGCGTCTGCCGCGCAAAAGCGAGGTAAGGATCCATGCCGGGCGGGCGGTTGCCGTCCTCGATATCGACGAGATCGGCCGGGCGCGACAGCAGCGGCACCGAAAACCGCTCCGTCCGAACCGGCGAGGCTTCGACCACAGGCTCGTAGAAACCGGTGACGAGGCCGGCGCCACCGTTCTCGGGTCGGATGTGCACGGGCGAGAAATGGCGCTCGAAGAAAGCCTGGGCTTCCTTCCGATCTGGAGATCGCGACCGATTCGCCGGCGAAACGGTGCGAGCCTCGGCATAGGCTTCGGCAAAGGCATCGAAATCGACGCCGAGCACACCACTGCGATACGGTTTGGTCAGAACGTGAAAGGCCGAGCGGCGAAAGGCGGCGAAGGCCGCCAGATGATCGTCATCGTCCCAGCCGGGGAGGTCGGCAAAAGATTTTCCGACAAAGAGTGGCGATAGCGACACCGGAGCCTCGCCGCCGTTCCGGGTTCAGTCTTCTTCCTCGGTGGCGACGAGCTTCCAGTTGGGATCGCGCGAGCGCGTGTCGCGAGCGAAGGTCCAGACATCCTTGACCTCGGCCACGGTTTCCGGGTCGCCGTCGATGACCGCGCCGGCCTTGTCGCGGGTCGCCGAAATCAGCTCGCTGATGATGCGCAGCGTGACATGCGCCTCGCCGCCCTTCATCTCGGCCGAGACGATGTCGGCCTTGTCGATGCCGACGAAGGAGGACTGGATCTTCTCCGCCTTGGCCTCGCGATCGCCGATCGCGGCGACAAAACCGTCATAAACCTCGCGCGACAACAGGTTCTTCAACGTTTTGCGGTCGCAGTCGGCATAGGCCATGAC
>NZ_JAMYSA010000162.1:0-10725 GCF_040321735.1 Mesorhizobium sp. M0293 | reverse complement strand
GCCGCCACCGGAGGATCGCCGGCTTGGCTCGAAGGTCATGCCGAGCCCGCGGTAGCGGCCGGGACCGAGCTTCTGGCCGAAAATCGGTGGCAGGACGGAAACCGCGATGCTGCCGAAGAAGATGATCGCCCAGATGCTGATGAAGACGGCGAAGAAGAGGTCGTCGGAATCAAACGGCGCCTGCTGGTTGCGCTCGCCGCGCGCTTCCAGCTCCTCCGGATTGCCTTCCAGCACCATGATCATGTCGTCGACGGCCTTGGATATGCCGCCGGAGAAATCACCGGCGCGGAAGGCTGGCACCATGTCGTTTTCGATGATCAGCTTGGTGTGCAGGTCGGTCAGCGTGCCTTCAAGACCATAGCCCACCTCGATGCGCATCTTGCGGTCGTTCGGGGCCACCAGCAGCAGGACGCCGTTATTCTCCTTCGCCTGGCCGAGTTTCCAGAAGCGGAACAGCCGGTTGGCGTAGGGCTCGACCTCCTCGCCGTCGAGGCTGGGGATCGTCGCCACGACGATCTGGTCGGAGCCTTTTGTCTCGAAATCGGCGAGCTTCTGCGTCAGCGCCGCCTTGGTCGCGGCATCGATGATGCCGGCATTGTCGACGACACGGCCGGTCAGGGCTGGGAGTTCGGCAGCGAGGGCGGTGATCGGGAGGAAGAAGAGGCTGGCAAGAAGGCTAAGAAAGGAAAGGTAGGTATTCCGTGGCGCCCCCCTCTGTCCTGCCGGACATCTCCCCCTCAAGGGGGGAGATTGGACGTCACACCGGCCTTCGCCAATCACCGACGCACAAGGATGAGCAATGCGCTCGAAACTGCCAATCTCCCCCCTTGAGGGGGAGATGTCCGGCAGGACAGAGGGGGGTGTTTGCACGCCAGCAGTCCGTCATTTCGCGGGATTATTCCGATGACAGCCGCGGATCACCCGCCTTGCTTCGTGCCGAAATCGACCTTTGGCGTCTGCAGCTTGTCGTCCTCGATGGTGAAATTGGCGAAAGGCTGGTTGCCGCGGAACCAGAAGGTCGCCCACAGCACCGACGGGAAGGTCCTCAACGTCAGATTATAATCCCGCACTGCCTGAATGTAATCGCGCCGCGCCACCGCGATGCGGTTCTCGGTGCCTTCGAGCTGCGCCTGCAGAGCCAGGAAGTTCTGGTTGGCCTTGAGGTCGGGATAAGCCTCCGACACCGCGATCAGCCGCGACAACGCGCTCGTCAGTCCTGCCTGAGCATCCTGGAACTTCTTGAAGGCTTCGGGGTCGTTCAGCGTTTCCGGTGTCACCGTGATCTGGGTGGCTTTGGCGCGGGCTTCGACCACCGCGTCGAGCGTGTCCTTTTCGTGCGAGGCGTAGCCCTTGACCGTCTCGACCAGATTGGGGATGAGGTCGGCGCGGCGCTGATACTGGTTCAGCACCTCGCTCCATGCCGCCTTGGCGCTTTCCTCAGCTGTCGGGATGGTATTGTAGCCACAGCCGGCAAGCAGCGGCAGCACGATCGCCATCATCAGGAAGGCTGGCAGCGTGCGGAACATGGACGGTGAAGCAAGGCGCTGGGCAAACATGATGGATCCCTCGATGGAAAGTTGCATGCGAAGCATTACCACAATCAGCGCGCAAGAAAATGACCTCGGCGGGCACGGTTATCGACACGTTACCGTCAGCCGCAAGGCCCTGTAATTGGTACGGCGAACGCGGTAAGGTCGCTGCCGAAACGGGACATCATCATGGCGGAACGCCAGGACAGCGAGAAGGAAGCGCGCCGTATCCTCGAGCGTGTTGCGCGCGAGACGGATCCGGCCGGCAACTCGTTTGTGGCGCGGGCCACGAAAGGCCTGCACGATCACGTCACCGCGGCCGATGCCGATCGTGCCGATCCGATCGAAGTCTGGGGCACCCGCATTGGCCGGACACTCGGCCTGCTGCTGGCGCTGGGCCTGATGGTCTGGCTCGTGCTTTACGTCATCCGGGGCAGTTAGGAATCAAACAACAATGAGCGCCGAACAAGCCGACGCGCCGCGTGCGGTCATCGTCATTTCCAGCCATGTCGCACGCGGCTCGGTCGGCAACCGTGCCGCCGTGTTCGCGCTGGAGACGCTGGGCTTTCCGGTCTGGGCCGTGCCGACGGTCATCCTGCCCTGGCATCCCGGCCATGGACGGGCAACGCGTATCGTGCCGCCGCTCGACCAGTTCAAGGCGCTGCTGGCCGATCTCGAGCGGGCGCCGTGGCTGGGCGAGGTTGGCGCCGTGCTGTCGGGCTACCTCGGCGAGGCCGGCCAGGCCGAGGCTGTCGCCTCGCTGGTGGCCGCGGTGAAGGCAAGGACGCCCGACGCCGTCTATATCTGCGATCCGGTGATGGGTGATTCGGGTGGCCTCTATGTGCCTGAACCGACCGCCATCGCCATGCGCGACCGGCTGATGCCGATCGCCGACATCGCCACCCCCAACCGCTACGAACTGGAATGGATGGCCGGCGCGCCCTTGCCCGACCTGAAATCGGTGATCGCGGCCGCCCTCCATGCCGGGCCATCGACCATGCTGGTCACCTCGGCGCCGTCGATGATGACGGGCGGCACCGGCAATCTTCTGCTCGGCGGCAACCAGGTGCTGCTTGCCGAGCATCGCCTGATCGACAAGCCGCCGAATGGCCTGGGCGACCTGACGGCGGCGGTCTACCTGGCGCGCATCCTGTCCGGCCAGCCGCCGATCAAGGCGCTGCAATCGACGACGGCGGCGGTCTACGAGATCCTGGCGCGCACAGCCAAGCGCGGCGGCGACGAACTGCAGCTCGAAACCGATGCGCAGAGCCTGTCGCACCCGATGGCGATGGTGCAGCTGCGCCACCTCACGCATCCAGGGCGGGACCGCCGGGCGTGATACCGACTAAGGTCGTGCTTGTCGGCGTCGACGGCTGCAAGGCCGGCTGGATCGCCGTGCGGCGCGAACTCGGTTCGACACCTCGTAACCCCGGTTCGATAGCTTCCGTCGCGGTCTTTGCAAGCTTCGCTGCCCTGCTTGCCTCACTCCCCGACGATGCTGTCATTGCTGTCGACATGCCGATTGGGCTGCCCGAATTTTCGAGCAAAGGTGGGCGCGGCCCCGAAGCGCTGGTGCGCCCGCTGCTTGGGGCACGCCAATCCAGCGTCTTCTCGATCCCGTCCCGCGCCGCGCTCTATGCCGACACCAACGACTTCACCACCATCGAAGCCTGGTATGCCGCGCACATCAGGGCAAGCGGGGTGGCCAAGACCACATCCGACCCACCGCGCGGCGTTTCGATCCAGGCGTTCGGCATTTTCGCCAAGATCCGCGAGATCGACGCACTGCTGATCGCGCGACCCGATTTGCGCGGCCGTGTGTTCGAATCGCACCCGGAGGTCGCCTTCTGCCGGCTGAACGGCGACCGGGCCATGCAGCTGCCGAAGAAGATCAAGGGCGGCATCAATCCGGCCGGCATGGCGGAACGCAAGGCGCTGCTCTGCCGGCATGGCTATGAGATGGATTTTCTCGATCAGCCGCCGCCGCGCGGTGCCGCCGCCGATGATTTCCTCGACGCGGCCGCGATGATGCTCATCGCCGGTCGCATTGCCGACGGTGAGGCAAGGCCGTTTCCCGACCCGCCGCTCACCGACAATTTCGGCATTCCTGTCGCCATCTGGGCGTGACCGCATCGCCCAGAGCCGCGCTGGACGCATGCATTTATAGCTAGCGCCCGCAATTCTGCATTGCTCGCAACAGGCTTTTGCCGTTAGAGCCTCTTCTGACCGCAACGAGCTGCCGCATCCAACCCGGAAAGGCTCCAGACGCCGCCCATGTCTCATCTCCCCGACCACCTTCTCGCCGGCTACCGCAATTTCATGACCGGCCGCTATCCCACCGAGAGCGGACGCTATCGCGAGCTTGCCCGCGAAGGCCAGGCGCCGGAAACGATGATCGTCGCCTGTTGCGATTCCCGCGCGGCACCCGAAGCGATCTTCGACGCCGGGCCCGGCGAACTCTTCGTGCTACGCAATGTCGGCAATCTGGTGCCGCCCTACGCGCCGGACGGCGAATTCCATTCGACCTCCGCCGCGCTCGAATTCGCCGTACAGAGCCTGAAGGTCAAGAATATCGTCGTCATGGGCCATGGCCGCTGCGGCGGCATCCGCGCCGCGCTCGACACCAATTCCGCACCGCTGTCGCCCGGCGACTTCATCGGCAAATGGATGAGCCTGATCGCACCGGCCGCCGAAACCGTGTCCTCCAGCACCTTCATGACGGCGTCGGAGCGCCAGACTGCGCTCGAGCGCATCTCGATCCGCTATTCCATCGCCAATCTCCGAACCTTCCCTTGCGTCTCGATCCTCGAAGGCAAGGGTCGGTTGTCGCTGCACGGCGCCTGGTTCGACATTTCGACCGGTGAACTCTGGGTGATGAACAAGGAGACAGGCGATTTCGAACGGCCGGAGCTGGGATGAACGCAGCGGCGAGCAAGGTGGTGAACCTCCGGTCGACCGTTTTGACGGCGGCTGCGCTGCTGATCGCGATTATTGCCGCCCGCGCCGATGACCGCGCCATCATCAGCCGCTGGTATTCGGCGCTGCTGGTCGCCGACCGCACAGAACTGTCCGACCTGCTCGCCGACGATGTCCGCATCAAGCTGGACGACCTCGGCGTCGTACAAAGCAAGCAGGAATTCATCGCCTCCATCGACGAATGGAAAGGTGCCGTTGCCGGTGCGGCGATCCGGCACCGGATCGAGAAGAGCGAAGGCGGCGTCACCACGGTGGTCGCCTGTTACGATTTCCCCAACAACGACATGCTGATGCAGGAAACCTTCGCGGTGGCCGACAACCGCATCACCGCCAGTTCGCAAGCGGCGATCGCCGAGAACTGCGACGGCTTCTAAGGCGGATATCGGCCAACCGCGATATTGCGGGTCCGCCGGCCACGCCCTACATCGGTACCGACCCGCCCCGCCTGCCTTCACCAGCGAAAGACCGTTCATGCCTTCCACGAAAGCCGTCGACCTCGCCGCCCATCCGCTGACTGCGTGGCAAGGACCGCTCGGCCTGCCCGATTTCACGCGCATCGGCGACGGCGATTTTTCCCCGGTCTTCGATGCCGCGCTGAAGGCGCATGAGGCCGAGATCGAAGCGATCGCCGCCAACGAAGATACGCCGACCATCGAGAACACGCTTGCCGCGTTGGAACTCGGCGGCGAGGCGCTCGAGCGTGTCTCGTCGATCTTCTGGTGCCGCGCCGGCGCCCACACCAATGAAGCGATCCAGGCGCTGGAGCGCGACATCTCGCCAAAGATGTCCAGGCATTTCTCGGCGATTTCGATGAATGAGAGGCTGTTTGCCCGCATCGACGATCTCTACCAGCGCCGCGAGAGCCTGAAGCTGGACGCCGAGACCCTGCGGGTGCTGGAAAAGACCTGGAAGGGCTTCGTCCGATCCGGCGCCAAGCTCGACGCCGACGGCAAGAAGCGGCTGGCAAAGATCAACGAGGAGCTGTCCTCGCTCGGCACGACTTTCGGCCAGAATGTGCTTGCCGACGAGCGCGACTGGGCGCTGTTCCTCGACGAGGCCGACCTGGCCGGCCTGCCGGACTTTCTGAAAAGCTCGATGGCCGAGGCGGCCGAAATGCGCGGTCAGAAGGGCCGCTATGCCGTCACCCTGTCGCGCTCGATCTATGAGCCGTTCTCGACCTTCTCCGAACGCCGCGACCTGCGCGAGATCGCCTTCCGCGCCTTCACCATGCGCGGCCAGAATGGCGGCGCCACCGACAACACATCCGTTGTGCGCGACATGCTGAAGCTGCGCGCCGAAAAGGCAAAGCTGCTTGGCTACGCCTCCTTCGCCGCGCTGAAGCTCGACGACACCATGGCCAAGACACCGAACGCCGTGCACGCGCTGCTTGACCCGGTGTGGGAGAAGGCGCTGGAAAAGGCTGCGGCTGACCAGACCGACCTGCAGCGACTGGCAGCGGAAGCCGGCAGCAACGAAAAATTCGCCGCCTGGGACTGGCGCTTCTACCAGGAGAAACTGCGCGCGGAAAAGTTCGCCTTCGATGAAGCCGAACTGAAACCCTATTTGCAGCTCGACCGGATCATCGACGCTTGCTTCGACGTGGCGACACGGCTGTTCGGCATAACCTTCGTGGAGAAGAAAGGCATCGCGATCTGGCATCCGGATGCCCGCGTCTTCGTGGTGAAGAATGCCGACGGCAGCGAGCGCGGCCTGTTTCTCGCCGACTATTTCGCTCGGCCGTCAAAGCGTTCCGGCGCCTGGATGAGCGCGCTGCAGTCCGGCTATGGACTCGGCCACGGCTCGAAACCGGTGATCTACAACATCATGAACTTCGCCAAGCCGCCGGTGGGCGAGCCGGCTCTGCTGTCGGTCGACGAGGCGAAGACGCTGTTCCACGAGTTCGGCCATGCGCTGCATGGTATGCTGACCGACGTCACCTGGCCGTCGGTCGCCGGAACTTCGGTCAGCCGCGATTTCGTCGAACTGCCCTCGCAGCTCTACGAGCACTGGCTGACCGTGCCGGCTGTGCTGGAAAAGCACGCTTTGCACGTCAAGACCGGCAAGCCGATGCCCAAGGCGCTGCTCGACAAGATGCTGGCCGCGCGGACTTTCGGCGCTGGCTTTGCAACTGTGGAATTCACGGCCTCTGCCTTGATGGACATGGCCTATCATGCGCGGCCTGATGCACCGCAGGAGCCGCTTCGTTTCGAAGCCGAAACGCTTGAGAAGCTTGATATGCCAGATACCATCGCGATGCGCCATCGCACCCCGCATTTCGGCCATGTCTTCTCAGGCGAAGGCTATTCGGCCGGCTATTACTCCTACATGTGGTCGGAAGTGCTCGACGCCGACGCCTTCGCCGCCTTCGAGGAAACCGGCGACCCCTTCAACCCAGCGCTCGCCGAGCGGCTGAGGAAGAACATCTACGCCGCCGGCGGCTCGAAGGACCCGGAGGAGCTTTACACGGCCTTCCGCGGCAAGATGCCGTCGCCGGAAGCGATGATGGTGAAGCGGGGATTGGTGTAGCGCTTGGCCATCTCCCCCCTCGAGGGGGAGATGGCCGCGAAGCGGCCAGAGGGGGTCGTTGCGCGTGAAGCGCCGACCTCGCGCAGAAGAAGGCCGAGCCCAGTCGGACCGACCCCCTCTGTCGCCTTCGGCGACATCTCCCCCTCAAGGGGGGAGATTACCAGCACCCTTCCAAGGGTCAGCCACCCGCGGCCACACCGGTCGCGTCAGCTTGGTGTAGTTGGTCACCGCCGGATTGCTGGGATACGAACTCGGCGCCGAGACATAGATGATCTCGGCGGCGATCGGCTCGAAGCCGGCGTAGAAGTGATTGGTCGACTTGATCAGCAGCATATCCTTGGCCAGCGGATCGACGCCGATATTGGAAAAGATATCCGGCTCGAAGGTCTGCGTGCGATTGGTGTTGAGGATGATGTCGATCTCGGTGCCTTCGAGGCGGACCAGCGCCGTCGGCCCCAGCGTCACGCGGCTCGGCCCGAAACTCTGCCAGCCCTCCGCAACCGCCTTCAGCACCTTGACGCGCGCGTCGATCGGCTCGCCGGCCTGCGGCCCGGCTTTGCCGCCGAAGCGCAGGTCGATGACGGCGCCCTCGCCCGCCGCCAGGCAGAAGGTGACCGCGATCGGATCCCAGATCGTCGCAACGCCGACATTGTTCAGGCCACGCGCCAGCATCTGGCGCAGCACGAAGGTGCCGTCACCTGGAACGCCGCCGCCGGGATTGTCCCAGATATCGGCGATGACCACCGGCTTGCCCGGATTCTTGGCGCGCACGGTCAGCGCCCGATCGATGCCGTCGGCGGTGCTCAGCATCGTCATCGCCGTCTTCTCGCGCAGCGCATAGAGTTCGCGCCCCAGCCGTTCCGCCAGCGCGTCGCCCTTGGCCTTGTCGTTGTCGGTGATAACAAGGATGCGCGTGCCCATCTCGGCCACATCGGCGGCCATGAAGCCGTGAATGACGGAAACCGACAGCACACCGTCCTTGCCGTGCAGCGCCTTGATGCGGTCGACGAAGGAGCGCATCGGCTCGCGGCTGGTCGGCAGCACCTGGATCATGCGACAGTCGAAGGTCGAGATGACCGGCTTGATCTCGCCACGCACTGCTGCCAGCCCGAGTTCGACGACGTGTTCACCGCGCTCGTAGAAATCGGTGTGCGGAAATTCGAGGAAGTAGGCGAGGATGTCTGAAGCCGCGACGCGCTTCGGCGTCAGATGGCTGTGCGGATCGAGTTCCACGGCGATCACCACCTCCGGCCCGACCATGTCGCGGACGCGTTCGAGCAGATCGCCTTCGCAATCGTCATAGCCTTGCGCCACCATCGCGCCATGCAGGCCGAGGATCACCGCGTCGACCGGCAGCGCTGCCTTGAGTTGGCCCAGGATCTCGTCGCGCAGCGTCTCATAGGTCTGCCGCTGTACCAGGCCGCCCGGCTCCGCCCAGGTGGCGGTGCCCTCAATGACGGTGAGGCCTTCTGCTGCCGCGCGCCGGCGGAGCGCGACCATCGGCGAGGAGCACAGCGTCGGCGTTTCCGGATGCTTGCCAGGTCCGGCATAGAAGGCCATCTCGAACGAAGCCCGGTCGGTCGGCACCGGCGAGAATGTGTTGGTTTCCGTCGCCAGCGAGGCGGTGAAGATGCGCATGAAAGCTCCGTGGGCCTAGAGCAATTCCAGGGAAGGGTGAAGCGGTTTTCCGCCCGGAATTGCGTCAAAACAAAGAAGAAATAGAGCGGCTATTTGACCGCCCCGAGCGCCAGCCCGCGAACGAGGTAGCGCTGCAGCCAGATGAACAGGATCGCCACCGGCAAGGTCGCCAGCAGCGTCGCCGCCATGACGTGGTGCCATTCGATCGTGTAGCGGCCGGCGACCAGCGAGAACACCTGGATCGGCAGCGTGTAACTCTCCTGGCTGCGCAGCATGGTCAGCGCGACGACAAATTCGTTCCAGGCATTGATGAAGGTGAAGATCGCGGTCACCGCGATCGCCGGCAGGCAGAGCGGCAGGAACACCTTGCGCAAGCTCAGCCAGCGGCCGGCACCTTCCATCCAGGCCGCCTCCTCGAGATCGCGCGGAATGGTGTCGAAATAGCTCTGCAGCATCCAAACCGTGAAGGCGACGTTGAAGGCCATGTAGATGAAGCCGAGCGCGGTGGTGCTCTCGACCAGGCCCCAGGCGGCCATCAGCCGGAACAGGCCGAGCACCAGCACGATCGGCGAGATCATCTGCGAAATCAGCAGGAACTGGCGCAAGGCGCCGTAGCCGGCAAAGCGAAAGCGCGACATCGCATAGGCAGCCGGAACCGAGATCAGGATGGCGCCGACGGTGGCGATCACAGACACGTATAGCGAATTGAGCAGCGCCTGGCCAAAGCCGGTCGCCACCCACATGTCGGAAAAATTCGACCAGCGGAATTCGCTCGGCCACCAGGTCGGCGACAGCACCTCCTGTCTTGGCTTGACCGCGGTCAGGAGCATCACGGCGAAGGGAAAGAGCGTCACCACGATCACCGGCGCCAGCAGCAGCCAGGCTATGATCGAACGCTTGATCTTGCTTCTCATGCGCGTTGCTCCCGCATCGCCAGCCGCACATAGATCATGGTGAAGACCAGCAATATGGCGAACATCACCAGCGACACCGCCGAGGCTTCGCCGAGTTTGCCGATGCGGAAGGCCAGCTTGTAGAGATGGGTGACCAGGATGTCGGTCGAGTTGGCCGGGCCGCCCTGCGTCATCACCCAGATGATCGGGAAGGAATTGAAGACGTAGATGGTGTTGAGCACGATGGCGATGTTGATGAACGGTTTTAAGAGCGGAAAGGTGATCTCGCGGAACTGCTGCAGCGGCGTCGCTCCCTCGAGTGCCGCCGCCTCGTAGAGATCGTCGGGGATCGACGACAGACCGCCGAGGAAGATCGTCGTCGTGAACGGTACCGTCACCAGGATGCCGATCAGCACCTGCATCGGGAAAGCGGTCTCCGCGCTCGCCAGCCACTGGATGTTGTGGTCGATGAGGCCAAGGCCGATCAGCGCCGAATTCAGCATCCCGCTTTCGCCGCTCAGCGCCCAGCGCCAGACCACCGCGGTCATGGTCAGCGACACCGCCCAGGGCAGCATGATGATGACGCGGGCGATGCCGCGGCCATAGAAATCGGTGTTGAGGATCATCGCCACCGGGATCGACAAGAGAAGCGCACCGCCGACGACCATCACGGTCCACTGGCCGGTGCGCCAAAGAGCGGCGATGAAATCGGGATCGGCAGTGAGCGCTGCGAAATTGGCGAAGTCGTTGAATTCGCGAAGCTGGCCGAAGCGGTTGACATCATGTGTCGAGATCTGGATCAGGTCCCAGACCGGCCAGAAGATAACCACCGCCGCCAGAAACAGGCTGGGCAAGGTCAGGAGATAGGGCAAGAAACGGTTTTGCATCGGCTGGCTTCATACCGTGTTGCGGGTGCGAGATTGGATTGCGCTGGCTTAAAAGATTGACTTAATCCCGCCTCGTTCTTCTCAAGGCACCGCTTCAGGATTCCTTGCAACCGTCGGCGCGCCCCTCACCTGCCTGCCCGTCCTTCGCAGCAGTTGCGGAAGGCGGCCTTCCTCTCCCCCGTCGATCGGGGGAGAGGTGGGGGGGGCCCCCCGCCGGCGGGGGGGGGGGGCCGCGGGCGGCCGGCCGGGGGTGTGGGGGGGCGGGGGGGGACGGGG